>JAXEMQ010000104.1:0-4496 GCA_034099845.1 Faecousia sp. | reverse complement strand
ATGTCAACAACGGCGTGGTAACTGCTATGGGCCGTGGCGTTGCCAAGATTACCGCCAAGTATGGCGATCAGGTGGTCACCTGCATCGTCCGCTGCAAGTTCTGACGCGCCAACAGGTAGAAAAGCAACAAATCCCACCGGGGCTCCCGGTGGGATTTTTCTTGTATGACGCGTTGAACATCAATCGGCTTCACGGAAAGCTGCTTTTCGGAAGAAAAACGTAATGCACCACAATCCGGCAAGACCTACCAGTGTGTATACGATCCGGCTGAGCAGGCTGGCGGAACCGCCAAAGAGCCAGGCAACCAGGTCGAAGCGGAAAAGTCCCACAAGTCCCCAGTTGATACAGCCGATGACGGACAGAATCAGGGCAACCATATCCATGCTGCTTCCTCCTTATTTGTTGGGATATGGGAAGTGTGCCCGGCTTTTGGGAAATCTATCCCAAACACATTGCTTTTTCCGCTGCTTTCCGATATAATAAAAAAAACAAAAAAAGGAGCGCGGCTATGACAACTCTTTATGAAGGCGCCTTTGCCAAGGTGAATCTGACCCTGGATGTTCTGGGAAAGCGGGAGGACGGCTATCACGACTTGCAAAGCGTGATGCAAACCATTTCCGTCCGGGATGACGTGGAAATCGATGTGGGAACCGGAAAGCCCTGGACCCTTTCCTGTAGCCGGGAGGACCTGCCCCAGGATGAAAACAATCTTGCCTGGAAGGCGGCAAAGGTATTCTGCGACAGCTTGAAAATCGATCCCGACGGCATTGCCATCCGGATTACCAAGCGGATTCCCTCCGGTGCGGGGCTGGGCGGCGGCAGCGCTGACGCGGCGGCAGTGCTGCGGGCCCTCAACCGGCACTTCGGCGCCCCGCTGTCCATTCTGGCCCTGGCGGAGCTGGGGGCGAAGGTTGGAAGCGATGTTCCTTTCTGCGTGCTGTGCGGCACGGCGATGGTGGAGGGCCGGGGCGAAAGACTGCGCAAGCTGCCGGATCTTCCGGACTGTGTATTTGTTGTGTGCAAGCCGGAGTTTTCTGTCTCCACCCCGGAGCTCTACAATCAGCTGGATACGGTGGCCATTGCCCACCACCCCAACAACCAGGCCATGGAAGCAGCCCTTTTGGCGGGGGATCTGGAGAAGATTGCGGAGAATGTTTACAATGTGTTTGATCCCGTGGTTACCCAGGATCATCTGGAACTCAACTACATCAAGTCCGTCTGCAACACCTACGGTGCGCTTTGCCAGCAGATGACCGGCTCCGGCAGCGCGGTTTTCGCCATGATGCCGGACTTCGAGATGGCCGCGGTGGTTTGCAATATGCTCAAGGATAACTATCCCCAGGTTTATCTGGCAAAACCTGTATAATTTTCCAATGATCCGTCCAGACTGAGGCTTATGAGGCAGAAAACTGCCCAATCCCTGTCTGGACGGTGTTTTACATGAAAAAGTTCGGTTCTTTCCTTTTCCTTTGCGCGCTGGCCTGTGCCTGCTATTATGCCGGAACAATCCTGGGAGACCGGCAGACCCTGACGGATCAATGGATCCGCATTCATGTGGTGGCCAATTCGGATTCCGCGGAGGATCAGGAACTGAAGCGGAAGGTGCGCAACGGGATTCTGGCAAAGCTGGAAACCGGCGCCGCGGACGCGCAGACAATGATGGCGGATCTGGAGGACCGTCTGCCGGAGATCCGGCAGACAGCCCAGGATATTCTGCTGGAAAACGGCTGTACCGACAGGGCCCTGGTGACGCTTCAGAAGGAAGCCTTTCCCCAAAGGGATACCGAGGGCCTGCGCCTTCCCGCGGGGATCTATCAGACCCTGCGCGTTACCATCGGGGAGGGCGGCGGTCATAACTGGTGGGGCGTGCTGTTTCCACAGCTCTGCTATGGAGAGGAACAGAATGTGTCCGCGTCTCTGACGGACAGTCTGACAAAAGACAACAGTATCCGGTTTTTCTTCCTGGAAAAACTGGGTCGGCTGGAAAACTGTCTGGCAGGTAAGTAAGAAGAAAGGGTGTTTGTATGCTCCGAATAATGCTGGGAAAGGACTGGAAGGCGCTGCGCCGGGAAATCCTGGGCCGTATCGCCCGGGATGTGTCCGAAAAAAAGCCCGGGCGGGTGCTGATCGTTCCCGAGCTCATCAGCCATGAGGCAGAGCGGGCCCTGTGTGCCTGCGCCGGGGATACGGCCAGCCGCTATGCGGAGGTCCTGTCCTTTACCCGGCTCCAGCGCAGCGTATCCGACGCGCTGGGCAAAGCCAGCCGGGAGTGCCTGGACGACGGCGGCCGTGTGGTTGCCATGGCCGCGGCAGCGCGGCAGCTGTCCAGCCGGCTGAAAGCCTATGCCGCCCTGGAGAGCAAGCCGGAGTTCCTGAAAGAGCTGGTGGACGCGGTGGATGAATTCAAGCGCTGCTGCATTTCACCGGAGGATCTGAAGCAGGCGGCTCTTTCTTCCCAGGGGGTTTTTGCCCAGAAGCTGGAGGAGCTGGCGCTGCTGATGGAGGGCTATGACAGCCTCTGCGCCCAGGGCAGGCGTGACCCCAGAGACCGGATGACCTGGCTTTTGGAGGAGCTGGAGGACTGCGATTACGGGGAAAATCATGTGTTCTACATAGACGGCTTTCCGGATTTTACCCGTCAGAATATGGCGATACTGGAGCACCTGATCCGGGTCAGCCCACTGGTAACCGTTGCCCTGAACTGCGACAGTGTAGATTCCCCGCTGCTGGCCTTTGAAAAGGCGGGGCAGACCGCCGGGGAGTTTGTCCGGATGGCAAAGCGCCGTGGGGTGGAAGTGCGGCTGGAAGTCCTGCCGGACTCCCGGGAGACCCTGGCCCCCATGCGGGAGCGGCTGTTCCAGGGAGGAATCCCGGAGCTTTCGGGGGAAAACCTGTTTGTTTACACCGCGGATTCCCCCTGGCAGGAGGTTATGGCGGCGGCCCAGGAAATTGATAAGCTGGTTCGCGGCGGCTGCCGGTACCGGGATATTTCTCTGGTCACCACCGATGCCGGTGCCTATGGCGGTCTGATCGGCTTGATTTTCAAGCGGATGGGCATCCCCTGCTACCGGGCAGGCACGGAGGAAATTCTGACCAAAAGCGTCATCGCAACCGTGCTGTCGGCTCTGGAAGCGGCGGTCACCGGTCTGGAGCAGCGCAGTGTGCTGCGGTATCTGCGTTCCAGTATGTCTCTTTTGACGCCGGACGAATGTGACGGTGTGGAAAACTATGCGTATATCTGGCGCATCCGCGGCAAGGACTGGTTCCGGGAGTGGACCAACCATCCTGAGGGCCTGGCAGGCGTTTGGGATGACAACAGCCGGGAAACCCTGGAAAACCTCAATGCGCTGCGGGCAGAGGCCATGGCACCTCTGGAACGGCTTTCCCAGGGCTTCCTGGATGCCCGGGATCTGCGGGGCCAGGTAATGGCTGTGTATGAATTTTTACAGGATATTTCTCTGGAGCAGCGGCTGGAGGAAATGGCGGATGCGCTGGATGAGTCGGGGGACAACCGCAGCGCCCAGATTCTCAACCAGCTGTGGGAGATTCTGCTGTCGGCCTTGGAGCAGATGCACGATGTTCTGGGTCAGACCCACTGGGAGCCGGAGCATTTTCTCCGGCTGTTCCGTCTGCTTTTGAGCCAATACAATGTAGGCACCATCCCGCCGGTATTGGATGCGGTGCAGGTGGGCCCGGTTTCGGCTCTGCGGTGCCACGAATGCAGGCACCTGCTGCTGCTGGGTGCCCAGGAGGGCAGCCTTCCCGGTTATTCCGGGTCCAAGGGGGTCCTGACCGATCAGGAGCGTGTGGCCCTGCGCAAGCTGGGAGTGCCCCTTACCGGCGGGGCCATGGAGGGCATTCAGGAGGAATTCGCGGAGATTTACGGCGTGTTCTGCGGAGCTTCCCAATCCGTGCGGGTGTATTGCAGCGGAGAACAGACCTCCTATCTCTTCCGGCGGCTGGGCCAGATGGCCGGGAAAACCCAGGCGGTGAAGGATGGCCTGGAATTTGCCGGGGCCAATGCCCGGGAAGCGGGGGCCTGGCTTGCCCGGTGGCGGCAGGAGGATGCGGCCAAGGCGCTGGGCCTGGCGGAAGCCTATCGGGATACGGTCGCGCAGGCGGATTACCGGCTGGGGGGAATCCAGCCGGAAACCGTCAAGGCCCTTTACGGGAAAAAACTGGAGCTCTCCGCCTCTCGGGTGGATACCCAGGCCGAGTGCCGCCTGCTGTATTTCCTGAAATACGGCCTGCGGGCGAAGGAGCGAAAGGAGGCCGAGGTGGATCCGGCAGAGTTCGGCACCTATGTCCATTCCGTTCTGGAAAATACCGGCCGGAAGGTGATGGAACTGGGGGGCTTCCATCAGGTGAGCCTGGAAAAGACACTGGAGCTTGCCCGGGAGTATTCGGATGCCTATGCCCGGGAGCGGTTTCAGGGGGTGGATTCCAAGCGCAGTCAATCCCTTTTCCTGCGCAACCGCCAGGAACTGGATATGATC
>JAXEMQ010000088.1:0-9625 GCA_034099845.1 Faecousia sp. | reverse complement strand
GGTTCCCGGGCTGGTGTTTACCAACGCCCTGCGGGACATGATTTACGGCGACATCAACTCCGGCATCAACAAGTGTGTGCAGGTGCTGCTCATCGCCGGTGTGATGGCCCTGGGCTCCGCCGCCGCCCGGAATCTGGCGGGCCGGCTGTGGGGACTTCCCGCCACGGCCCCGGTGATGGTCCACAGCCTGCCTGTTCTCTGCCTTGCCAGCTTCTGCGGCTGCATGGGGTTTTCCATTCTGTTTAATATCCACGGACCCGGCACCCTGCTGTGCGCCCTGGGAGGCATCATGGCCTATGCCGTGTTCGCCCTGACCCTGGGGCTGGGCATTGGCAATGTGACCGCCGTATTTTACGGCACGGCCCTTTCCGCCCTGTACTCGGAAATCATGGCCCGGGTGCGGAAATACCCCACCATCTGCTACCTGGTGGTGTCCATCATCCCCCTGGTCCCCGGCGCGGGGCTGTACCACACCATGCGCTGGGCGGTGGACGGCAGCCTGGACCGTTTTGTATCCCAGGGGCTGAACACCGCCGCCGTGGCGGGAACCATGGCCGCGAGCATCATCCTGGTATCCAGTCTGGTAAGAATGTATACCGACCGAAAGCGGAAGAGATAGAATTCACCCCTAAAACGGAGTGTTCAAAAGGACTTCTTCGAAACACAGAAGAAGTCTTTTCTCGTTTCTCTTTTCTCCCTCCTTGCCTCACAAGACTTGGCTCCCCCTTTGGGGCGGTGCGTCGCGCAGCGAATGGAATGAAACAATTGCCGGTGGCAATTGCTCCTCAATTTATTGCTGACACGGCGTTAGCCGTGACTGAGAGGGCCTTGCAGGCGCTTTTGAATGGTCATATCAATTTGTGTGCACACGCCGCGAAAATCCCTATCGACATCCCGGTTGGAAAAACGCAGAACTTCCAATCCAAGCGCTGTCAAAAATGCGGTACGCGCAGAATCATAGTCCATCTGCTGAGGTTCATAGTGTCCGGAACCATCCAATTCAATCACCAGCTTAGCAGAAGAACAATAAAAGTCTACGATATATCTCCCAATGATTCGCTGTTTATAAATCTTCACCGGATATTTGCGCAGAAACAAATACCATAGCTTTCGTTCATGGGGTGTCATCTCCCTGCGTAAATGCCGGGCATTTTCCAGTTGACTGTTATCTTTTGGTATGGTCATTTATTTTCCCCTCTCAGTCGGCTGCGCCGACAGCTCTCCCAAAGGGAGAGCCAAGTACCGCGCATAAAGCACTGCACCAAACGGCATATTGACACGGATCCCTGGTTTTGCAAACTGCATTTATAACCATCGGTTTTGCTCCGCTGCTCCGCAAATTGCTGTTTGTCGGTCAGCGCCTTGGCTCTCCCTCTGGGAGAGGTGCCCCCCATGGGGGCGGAGAGGGCCCTCTCAGTCACCTTCGGTGACAGCTCTCCCAGAGGGAGAGCCAAGTTGGGCTTACCTCGGGGTGGTTTACAGCTGAGAGAGGACCTTTCCCAGGCTGTCGTGGATCACCAGGTCCGCCCGGTCATCGTAGGGGGTGGGGTCCCGGTTGATGAGCACCAGACGGTTCCCCCGGTAATAGCGCAGAAAGCCTGCCGCCGGGTACACCGTCAGGCTGGTGCCCGCCACCAGCAGCAGATCCGCCCGACTGATGGCCTCCAGAGCCCCCTCCACGGTTCTGTCATGGAGTCCCTCCTCATAGAGCACCACATCGGGCTTTACAATGCCGCCGCAATCGCAGCAGGGAACGCCGTCACAATCCTTGACAAAGGCGGCGGGATAGAATTTCCCGCATTTTACGCAGTAGTTGCGCAGGATGGAGCCGTGGAGCTCGTAGACCCGTTGGGATCCGGCCTTCTGGTGGAGCCCGTCAATGTTCTGGGTGACTACGGCGGAGAGCCTGCCCTCCCGCTCCCATTTTGCCAGGGTGTAATGGGTGATATTGGGCATCACATCCAGGGGCATCATCTTCTCCCGGTAGAACCGGAAGAAGTATTCCGGGTCCCGGAGAAAAAAGCTGTGGCTGATGATGGTTTCCGGAGGATAGTCAAACTTCTGACTGTAGAGCCCGTCCACACTGCGAAAATCCGGAATCCCGGATTCCGTGCTGACCCCCGCGCCGGTGAAGGCCACCATCCGGCGGCTTTCGGTGATCCATTGCTTTAAGGTTTCGATTTGATCCATGAAAATACCCCCTTTGGGACCATCCTAGCGCCCCATCCCCCGATTGTCAAGCAGGGATGCCCTTGTTCCTGACATTGGAACAGAATCCAACGTATACTGTCCCGAAAGGAGGAATTGCTATGATGTACCCGTTTTTAACACTGGATGACTCCGCCGAAAACATCCCCTGCCGCAATGAACGGCAGGGGATGCTTTTATTCTTTGCTTACAACTCTTTGCAGCAGCTGAAGGTCCAGAAGATTCACCAGGCCGTCGCCGTTCAGGTCCGCGCTGCCGTTTTGGATGGCAACCTTCTGACCGGAGAGGAACCGTCTTAACCGCTGGGCATCGGCAAAGGTGACCCTTCCGTCGCCGTTTACATCTCCCGCCATACCGGAGGTAATGGTGACGGTGCCGGGGCACACCCGTACCTGGGGGCTGCTGCCCCCTTCCTCCACCGCCAGCACCTCCTCCAGAGTCACGGTCAGCTCCCCCTGGGGCGCCTGGTCCGCAACCTGGAAGACCAGGGTCAGCACTTCCCCGTTGCCTTCCGTGGGGTCGCTCTGGAGCCACAGGGCCTTCTCCCCCGCTCCGACGCCTACGGTCCAGTCACTGACGGAGAGCAGCTGCCCCAGGCAGTCGTAATCCGTCAGGGTCAGGGCGGTTTTGTCGTAGGCCAGGGCAAAGTTCAGGCCGCAGAGGCCGGGATTGCCGGAAAGGGTGATGGGCAGGGCGATGGTCTGGCCCGGCTGGGCGGCAAGGGACCCAACCGTCAGGGTAAGGATCTCCCCTTCTTCCGGGATGGCCGTTTCAGCCGTGGGCTCGGTTTCCTCCGGGGCCGCCGTTTCTTCCGTGGGTTCGGTTTCCTCCGGAGCGGCTGCTTCTTCCGTGGGTTCGCTTTCCTCCGGGACTGCCGTTTCTTCCGTGGGCTCGGTTTCCTCCGGAGCCGCCGTTTCTTCCGTGGGCTCGGTTCCCTCCGGGGCGGCTGCTTCTTCCGTGGGTTCGGCTGCCTCCGGGGCGGCTGCTTCTTCCGTGGGTTCGGCTGCCTCCGGGGCATTGTCCGGTTCCTCCGGGAGACCGGTGATGACCGCATCCTGCCGGAAGGTTCCCTCCGCAAGCGCCGTCAGGGAGGCGGGCAGGCTGACCTGGGTCAGCTTCCGGCAATAGGCAAAGGCCAGGGGATCAAGGGACGTGATGCCCTCCCCCACCTCCAGCACGGAGATTTCCGCCCGATGGGTTTCCCAGGGGAAGTCCGCCATGGCATTGCCCTCCACCGCCCCAGTGCCGGAAAGGGTCAGCTTCCCCTTTTCCAGGGTCCATTGGATGCTGCCCCAGTTTCCGGAGGCCGGGGGATATTCCTGATGATTGGAGGGGCGGAAGGAGCCGCCGTTGTCTCTTATGTAGTCCTCCGCCGCGGATTCCCTACGGCCGTTGAGAAGCACGTCCCCCTCAAAGGCCCGGTCCGCGATCCAGCTGACGCTTTGGGGAACGAAAACGGAGCGGAGCTTGGCGCAGCCGGAAAAGGCCCCCTCCTCAATGCCGATAAGGCCGGAAGGCAGGGAGATCCAGGAAAGCGCCCCGCAGTCCCGGAAGGCATCCTTCCCCACATACCGAAGGCTCTTGGGCAGGGTGACGGACCGGAGGCTGCCGCAGCCCGCGAAGGCCCCCTCCTGGAGGGAGGTGATGCCCTCATCCATGCGGACGGAGCGGATCTCCTCCAGCCGGTCTGCCCAGGGAATCTCCCCGAAGTCCATATCGCCGGTGCCGGAGACCGTCAGGGTGCCGCCCTCCAGAGACCAGGAAAAACTGGTTTCGGCAAAGCCGGAAAGGGGCAGCAGCCCCAGGAGCAGCAGGGCGCAAAGGGCCATGCAGCCAAGCCGTTTGAAGCACATATGCATTCCCCCCGAAAAGGGCAGGACCCTCAAAAGAGGGCCTGCCGGATTATTCTTCATTGTTCTCTTCCGTAACGGCTTCCTCCGCCGTTTCTTCCGCGGGGGCCTTCCCGGGCTCCCTGGCGGCGTTTACATAAGCCATCAGCTCTTCGCCGGTGATGGTTTCCTTCAGCAGCAGATACTCGGACACCTCGTCCAGCAGGGCCCGGTTCTCCTTCAGAATGGAGAGGGCGCTGTCAAAGGCGGAATCCAGCAGGTTTTTGACCTCTCTGTCCACCCGGGCAGCGGTATCCTGGGAGCAGTCCATATAGGGCGTGCCGTCCAGATAGCTGTTCTGGGTGGTGGCGGTGGTCATGAGACCCAGATCACTGCTCATGCCGTACTGGGAGACCATGTTCCGTGCCAGCGCGGTGGCCCGCTGCAGATCGTTGGAAGCGCCGGTGGTCTGAACGCCGAAGACCAGCTGCTCGGCAGCCCGGCCGCCCACCAGGGATTTGAGCTCCACCTCCAGCTCCTGACGGGTGGACAGGAACTTCTCCTCCTCCGGCAGATACATGGTGTAGCCCAGAGCGCCGGAGGTATGGGGCACAATGGTAATCTTGGAAACGGGCTGGGCGTGCTTTTCCAGGGCCGAGACCAAGGCGTGGCCCACCTCGTGATAGGCAACCAGCCGCTTTTCCATCTCGGTAAGCACGGTGTTCTTCTTTTCCGAACCGGCAATGACGGTTTCAAAGGAGACCAGCAGGTCCTCCTGATTCACGGCCTTCCGGCCCATGCGGACGGCCCGCAGGGCGGCTTCGTTCACCAGGTTGGCCAGATCCGCGCCTACGGCGCCGGCGGTGGCCTGGGCGATCTTCTTAAGATCCACATCCTCGGAGAGCTTGATCTTCCGGGTATGGACCTTCAGGGTATCCAGACGGCCCTGGTAGTTGGGCCGGTCCACGATGATCCGGCGGTCAAACCGGCCGGGCCGCAGCAGGGCCTTGTCCAGAATCTCGGGCCGGTTGGTGGCGGCCAGGCACACGATGCCCTTGGAGGGCTCAAAGCCGTCGATTTCGCTGAGAAGCTGGTTGAGGGTCTGCTCCTGCTCGGAATTGTTGCCGTAGCGGTTGTCCCGGCTGCGGCCCACGGCGTCGATTTCGTCAATGAAGATGATGCAGGGTGCCACCTTTGCCGCCTGCTGGAACAGATCCCGGACCCGGCTGGCGCCCATGCCCACAAACATCTCCACAAAATCGGAACCGGAAATGGAGAAGAAGGGCACATCGGCTTCACCGGCCACCGCCCTGGCAAGCAGGGTCTTGCCGGTGCCGGGAGAGCCCACCAGCAGGGCGCCCTTGGGCAGCTTGGCGCCGATTTCCGCATAGCGCTGGGGATTGTGGAGGAAATCGATGATCTCCTTCAGGGATTCCTTGGCTTCGTCCTGACCGGCCACATCCTTAAAGGTGACGCCGGTCTGCTTTTCCATGTAGACCTTGGCCTTGCTCTTGCCGAAGCCCCCCATCATGCCGTCGCCGCCCATGCGCTTGGTCAGGGTGCGCATGAACATAAAGAGGATGGCAAAGGTGATGCCGTAATAGAGAACCATCAGGATAAAGGAATTGTCCTCCTGAATTTCCTCCCTCACGTCCACCCCGTTGCCCACAAGCTCGTTGGAAAGGGTGAGCCAGTCGCCGGCAGGCATACCGGTATAGCAGGCCCGCTGCTGGGCGGCAGGCTTGGCGGCCTCCTCCCGGGTCAGGTAATAGACCCGGTTGCCCCGGTACTGGACCTCGGCCAGCTGGTTCTGCTCCATGGCAGTGCGGAAATCCGAATAGCTGGTTTCCGTATACTGACTGTTGGATACCATATTATAGATCCAGCCGAAGAGCATCACCAGGGCCAGAGCGATGATCAGCGGAGTCCAAAAATTGGTTTTGGGCCGGTCACCGCCAGGTTTTTTTTCGTTGGGACCATCATTTTGTCCATAATTCATATTTATATTGCCTCCTTGGGCTTGATTGAGGTGGGGAAAGAAGGGTTTCCCGCCGCTTCGAAAAGCGCGCGCCGGTATGCGTCCGCAGCGGAACGCGCACAATCATATCATGTTCCCTATGATAGCACATTTCCCTGGAAGTAGCAATGAATCTTTCCTTATTTTGCGGTAAAATTTCTGTGAATATCCCCCCTTCCGGTACCCAGCCCGAAAAAAAGTATTGTGAATCCGCGAAAGTTCTGCTATAATGCTTCTAACTATAAGATTCTGAAGAACTGTCTGCAAACGGAGGAAAACCCATGAACGATTCCAATCGTCGTCCCCAGCGCAATTTCCAGCGCGGGGCCGAACGCAATCCCCGGCCGGTCAGCGCCGAGCCTGTGGAGGAAAACGAAAACCAGCTGGAGGGCCGCAACGCCATTGGAGAGGCGCTGAAGGCGGGACGGACCATCGACAAGCTCTTTATCGCCTCCGGTGATACGGACAAGGGCCTGCAGCGGCTGGCCGCCCAGGCCAGGGAGGCCGGGGCCGTGGTGGTTCCCGTGGACCGCCGGAAGCTGGACCTGATGTCCTACACCCGCAGCCATCAGGGCGTGATTGCCCTGGCTGCCGCCCATGCCTATTACACCATCGACGACATTCTGGAGGAGGCCGCCTCCCGGGGTCAGAATCCGCTGATTGTCATCTGCGACGAGCTGTCGGATCCCCACAATCTGGGGGCCATTCTCCGCTCCGCCGAGTGCGCCGGCGCCCACGGGGTGATCATTCCCAAGCGCCGCAGCGTGGGCCTTACCGCCACCGTTGCCAAGGCTTCCGCCGGCGCCATGGAGTATATGAAGGTGGCCCGGGTCACCAATCTTTCCAGCGCCATGCAGGAGCTGAAGGACAAGGGTGTGTGGATCTTCGGCACCGCGGCGGAAGGCTCCATCCCCATGTACCGGGCAGATCTTAAGGGCCCTGCCGCCATCGTCATCGGCAACGAGGGCGACGGCATGAGCCAGCTGGTGCGGAAAAACTGTGACGTGACCGTATCCATTCCCATGAACGGCAATATCAGCTCTCTGAACGCCTCCGCGGCGGCTTCCATCCTTCTGTACGAAGCCGTCCGCCAGCGTCTGGGTTAACTTGGAGGTTCCAATGGACAATCAGGAAAATTGGGAAGAAACCCAGGAATTCGACCTGGATTCCATATTAAGTGAGTTCGGCAGCGGCGCCGTGGAGGAGGCTCCCCAGGCCCAGCCCGAGGAGGAGGACGGGGACGTAAAGGAAAACATCCCCTCCGAGCCCCCGGCCCAGCCGGAGGAAAATGCTTCGGATCTGGACCGCTTCCTGGAGGAGCTGCCTGCTGAAGAAGAAAACCAGCGCCCCACGCTGGTCTTTGACCCGGTGGTGCCGGAGGAGAAAACCGCCACCGATGACGCCACCATCGTTATGCAGGCCGTTTCCGAAATCACGGAAGAAGAGGTTCCCCAGCCCAGGCAGGAGCCCATCCCCTTCCGCTCCGACCTGCGGGAGCTGAAGCGCAAAATCGTGGCCGGTCCGGAAAAGCGGTACTACGACCTTTCCGATACCGGCGTTTTCAAGCTGCAGATCGCCATCCTGCTGAACCTTCTGGTGGTGGGCCTCTGCGCCGCCACCACCACCATGTTCACCATGGGCATGGTGCCGGAAAACCGGCTGCGGCTGGTGATTTTCAGCCAGGTGCTGGGTATGCTGCTCTCCGCCCTGCTGGGCTGCTATCAGATTATGGACGGCATCGCCGACCTGTTCCGGGGCCGGTTCAACATCAACACCATGCTGTTTTTCTCCCTGCTGGCCTGCCTTGCCGATGCCGCGTTCTGTCTGCGGGAGCTGCGGGTGCCCTGCTGTGCCTGCTTCGCCCTGGAGATGGCCTTCGCCCTCTTCGGCCGGTTTCACCGCCGGTCCACGGAGATTTCCCAGATGGATACCCTGCGCAAGGCCATCCATCTGCACAGCGTGGTAAAGGAGGACAACTACCTGGACGGGTCCCCGGTTCTGCTCCGGGGTGACGGAGACGTGGACGATTTTCTGGATACCTACAACAAGCCCTCCGGCCCGGAGCGGATCCAGAGCGTTTACTGCTTCCTTGCCCTGTGCCTGTGCATCGGCCTTTCCGTGCTGGCCGGTCTGCGCCATGGGGTGAGCCTGGCGGTGCAGGTGCTGTCCACCTCCCTGCTGGCCGCCGTACCCGCCAGCTTCTTTGTGGCCCTGACCCGGCCTGCCGCCTTGCTGGAAAGCAGGCTCCATATGGTGGGCTCCGTAATCTGCGGCTGGCAGGGTGTGGTGAAGCTCCGGGGCAAGGCCTGCTTCCCCATGCGGGACAGCGACCTGTTCCCCGCCGGCTCCACCAAGCTCAACGGCGTGAAGTTCTACGGCAGCCGGGAGCCGGAGCAGATTCTGGCCTACACCACCTCCCTGATTTCCGCCGCGGGCGGCGGACTGGTGCCCCTGTTCCGGAATATGCTGAAAAACCGGGGCGGCAGCGAGTATCCCGTCACCCAGTTCCGGGACTACGGTCTGGGCGGCATCGGCGGGGAAATCTCCGGCGACACCGTGCTGATGGGTGACCTCAGCTTCCTGCAGAGCATGGATGTGGAGATTCCCCAGGGCACTACCGTAGCCCAGGCGGTGTATGTGGCCATCAACGGCCAGCTCAGCGCCGTGATTGCCATTTCCTACGCCAAGATGCGCTCCGCCTCCGCGGGCCTCATTTCCCTGAACGGCTGCCGCCGGATCAAGCCCGTGCTGCTGTGCGACGATTTCCTCATCACCAGCGAATTCATCCACACCAAATTCGGCATCAACACCCGGCGGATGGTCTTCCCCGACCGGGAAACCCGGGCCAGCCTGTCCCGGCGGACGGCGGACCCCGAAAGCCCCGTGCTTGCCCTGACCATTCGGGATGAGCTGGTCAGCTCCATTTACACCGTCACCGGTGCCAGCGCCCTGTACACCTCCTGCCGGCTGGGTCTGCTGATCCACATTCTGGGGGGCATCGTGGGCCTGCTCATCATGTTTGTGCTGGCCTTCCAGGGCAGCACCGAAATTCTGACACCCACAAGAGTTCTGCTGTATCAGCTGATCTGGATGGTTCCCGGTCTGCTGGTTACCGAGTGGGCCAGAACCGTTTAAAACAAAAAAGTCCTCCCTGCCTTTAGCGGGGTGTTCGTAAGACAGTTAACGGAGCGTATCGGTACAGATGCGCTCCGTTTCTTATGCTATTGTGACCTATGGCGCAGTTGCAGGCAGATGCCTTGGCTCTCCCTCTGGGAGAGCCAAGTACTGCACTCCACGCACTACGCCGAAAGGTGTATAGAAGTGCGCACTTGCGTCTGTTCGACAAACTGGGATTTGGCGGGCAAGGCCCGCAACAAGTGCGTTACGGACGTTGGGCACGAGGTACAGCTGCCCCTGGGCCCCTCGACCAGGCTGTGCCTGGAGACAATTCGTTACAAACGTGGGCATAACGTACTGCCGCCATTGGGCCCCTCGACCGGTAGGCTCAGCGAAAAATTGGGAGTTGACGGGATGGCGCACAGCACCCTTGGCTCCCCCTTTGGGGGAGCTG
>JAXEMQ010000052.1:0-3083 GCA_034099845.1 Faecousia sp. | reverse complement strand
TGAAGCCGTAGGCGCCCTCTGCGCCGACCCGGACTACAAAACAAGGGTCACCTTCCTGGCCAACGCCAAGGAGCCCACCCTGCGGTTAAAGCTCAGCTCCGGCGCGGACAGTCTGAAGCAGTGCAAGGTGTTTATTGGCCGCTACAGCGGCGTGTGCAAATGAGTTTGCGCCCTATCCCACCGGATGGGGCGCTTTTGCCCATTACAAATAATTTCTTCGGTTACATAAAACCAGTTGTTCTTCCCGGTTCTTTGTGGTATACTTTTCCTGTACCATAATCTGACCTGTTTTTCAGGAGGCTGTGCCTATGAATGAAGATATACTGCTCCATGAGGAAGAACTGGATGACGATGCTTTTCTGGCATCTCTGGAGGATCTGCTGAGAGAACCTGCCGGCGAGCCCGAACCGGAGGAAAAAGCGGAGGAAGAACCGGCATCGGAACCGTCGGAAAAACCCAAAGAAAAGCCGGGCAAACACGCAAAAGCCCCCCGGCCTGCCCCCCGGTGGCTGGGGCCCCTTCTGGGGGGAGCCGCAGCCCTTTGTGTGGTCATCCTGGCCGTTTACGGTGTGCGCACCCTCCGGGATCCCTACCGCAGAAAGATCCTGCCCGGGGTGTCCGTGGGCACGGCGGATCTTTCCGGATTGTCCAGATACCAGGCAAAAAAGGTCCTGGACGAAGCCTACCGGCTTCCCCTGTCCCGGCAGAACCTGGTGGTCACCTTTCCGGAAGACCCGGGTCTGACCCTGGAATGCGGGATTCTGGAGATTACCCCCGGGGAAAGCGGCGCCCATGTGGATACCGCCGGGGCGGTAAAGGCCGCCTATGCCGTCGGCAGAACCGCGGACCCGGAAACCCGGACCCTTCCCCTGTCCGACTTTCTTACCTTCAATGAGTCCCTGCTGCGGGAGCTGACAGCCGATTTCGCCGAGGGGCTCCGGCGGCAGACCCAGGCCCATACCGCTTACTTGGAGGGCAATGCCCCGGATGTAACGGATCCCAAGGCGGCGGCCCAGGTGCTGGTCATCACCCCCAGCCAGCCCGCCCCCTCCATCGACGGGGACGCCCTTTATGAAGATATTGCGGCCGCTCTCCGGCAGGGCCGGCTGGAAACCGTTTATTCCGGCCCCATAGGGCAGACCGTTCCCGACCTGGCGGATCTGCAGGCAATCTACGATGAAAATTGCTTCGAGCCCCAGGAGCCCACCATTGACAAAAAGACCCTGGAGGTCACCCCCGGGAAGCCGGGCTATGTGTTTGATGTGGACAGTGCCCGGGCGCAGATGCTTCATCAGGGCACCGAGGAAATCCGGATTCCGCTGGAAATCGTGCAGCCCGCCATCTCCGATCAGGACGTATACTTCCAGGATGTGCTGGGCCACTGCGAGACCCCCCACGGGGACAACGAAAAGCGCAACACCAACCTGCGGCTTGCCTGCGCCAGCCTGGACGGCCTTGTTCTGCAGCCCGGGCAGGAGTTCTCCTATAACGACACACTGGGCGAGCGCACCAAGGAAAAGGGCTATATGCCCGCCCCCGCCTACTCCGGCACCACCCTGGTGGACTCCCTTGGAGGCGGCATCTGTCAGGTGAGCTCCACCCTGTACCTGGCCAGCGTCTATGCGGAGCTGACGGTTCTGGAACGGGTGAACCACGGGTTCCCGGTCCACTACATCCCCTACGGTATGGACGCCACGGTCAACTGGGGCTTTACGGACCTGAAGCTGCGAAACGATTCCCCCCTGCCGGTGAAAATTCACGCGGAGGAATCCGACGGCTATGTGCGCATCGACATTCTGGGCACCGAAACCCGGGATTACGACATCGAAATGTCCTACAGCGTAGGCGGCCGCCATGTAAAAACCTTTATGACCAAAAAGGACAAGACCACCGGAGAGGTGCTCTCCAAGGATTTTGTGGCCCTGTCCAGCTATATGGAGGATGTGTTCCAGTAAAAATGTTCCGCCGCACCGATTTTCGGTGCGGCGGTTCTGATTATTCATCCAGGAATACCGCAAGCTCCGAAAGGGACTTGCGTTTTTTCTCCCGGGGCTGGTCCTTTTCTCCGGGATAGCCCAGTGTGATCACCAGCCGCACCGGGGCGGAAAGGCCGCAGACGGAACGGAGCTGTTCGTCATCCAGCCAGCCCAGGATGCAGCTTCCCAGACCAAGGGATGCCGCCTCGGCGGTGATGTAGGCCGACAGAATGCCGATGTCCATGGAGCGGTAATCATTCTTTTTGAGCCTGGCCCCCACCGCCGCGGAGCGGACATAGGGCTCCTCGGAAATCACCAGCAGCACGGGAGCCTGGTCGGCAAACTTGTTCATGCCCATGCCGGAAACCGCCCGGGCGGCCTTTTTTGCCTGCTTCCCCCGGCAGACCGTGATTTTATAGGGCTGGCCGTTGCAGGCAGAGGGGGAAAGCCTGGCCGCTTCCAGCACGGCAGCCAGTTTATCCTCCTCCACTTCCCTTTCCGGATCGTAGCTCCGGCAGGACTGGCGGGTTTTCGCGATGGTGAGAAAATCCATAATAGCCTCCTTGATGGATCAGATACAGCGGGACACAGGAAGATACCGAATTGACAATTGACAGTTGACAATTGTTGTATCCCTTCGGGATGATTTGAAATCACCTTAAGGCAGCACCGCATAATGGGGCAAGGAGATTCGGCGAGAGATTTTGACCCGAGCGAAAGTATGGAAAATGCGGGAATACTGGATGTATTTCCCATTTTTCATGCTGCACGATTGGGCCAAAAGATCCGCCGAAGCCCGCAGCTCCCATTGTGCGGTGTTGCCTTAATTGAAAAACGCACTTACCGCCTCCCGCAGGGGCGGGCGTCCCCGACCGTCCGGCAGTGGTGCGTTTTCTTTTTCGGGAACGTCAGGCGAATCCGGAAGGCAGGCCTTGGCGCTCCCTCTGGGAGAGCTGGCAGGGCATCTGCCGTGACTGAGAGGGCCCTCTCCGCCCCCTGCGCCATGCCACGCCCAGAGGGAGAGGCAAAGCGCAGCACGCGTGGAACAGGGCGGGTACAACCAAACAAAGATGAAAAAAACCACGGACGGGGACTTTTTTCCGCATA
>JAXEMQ010000045.1:0-21530 GCA_034099845.1 Faecousia sp. | reverse complement strand
ACGGAATGCTGCTTGACCACGGCGGTGGAAAGGCTGATGAGGATTACGCTGAACACCACAAACCCTTTCCAGAGTTTGGAGGCGCTCTTTTCCTTCAGCCAGCAGGAACCGATGCCCAGAGAATAGGCAACGTGCAGGCTGGGACAGACTCCGGTGGGAGTATCGAGGGTATAAATGATGCCTGCCAGCCAGGTGAAAAAATTGTCCCTGGCAAACTCCGTAGGCCGCAGGTTCTGAACACTGGGATAAAGGATGTACACCGTCATGGCCACCACCTGGGTGATGATGATGAAGGTTTGCAGATTCCTGAAATTCTCCACATCATACAGGGCAAAATACCCCAGAGAGATCACAATCAGCAGATACCAGAAGCAATAGGGAATGAAAAAGAACTCGTTGAAGGGGATCCGGTCATCCAGTGCACTGTGGATCACATGGCAGTTTTCCACCGGGATAAAGTTCTCTGTGAGAAAATAGAAAAGGAAATAGACAACCCAGCCCAGCAGCAGTTTCAGATGCGCAAACTGGGGATCGTTGAGCTTTGACAACCGGAACTGCCGGTAGTCAACAACTGGTTTCTTCACGGATAATCGCCTCGGTTGAATGATTTGTGCGGTAATCCTTTTTGGGGATATTGGGGTAAGGCACCACAATATGCTCCGGCAGGGAAACCGCCATGTCTGTAATGGCGTCCATCAAAGCCTTGCAGATCCGTTTTCTCTCGTCGGCAATGGGTGCCGTGCTGTCGAATCGGATGGGCTTGCCAAAATAGGCTTTCCGCAGCCTTGGCGCCAGATACAAGGGAACGAAACAAACCTCTTTGCCTGTCTTTTTGTAATAGAGCTTGGCCACATCGATGAAGTTTTCCTGAAACGCGCAGAGAATCTGATTGTACCCCCGCTTACACTCGGGGAAAATGATGATGTGATTGCCCTCGGTCAGCTTTGTAACGGTGGTTCGGAAGGTACGGATGACCCGGGTATCGTGGTACACCGCAATGGTATCTCCGCAGCGCATCACCGCGGAAATAAAGGGCGCAATGATGTAGGACAGGAGCCTGAACAGGGGGTGCAGATACCGGGGCTTTTCATCCCAGAAATCATGATAGGTATAGTCCGGCACCTCGCTGCATCGCATCATCTGCCCCGCGCACCAGATCGACCGCTTGCCGGGAAAATACAATTCACTGAAAATGGGCCCGTGGGCCTGGGAATGGTTTCCCACCACAATCGACGGCTCCTCTGGCAGATTCTCCCGTCCTTCGATGGTATAACTGGGATAGAAAATCCAAACCAGACGCCAAACCAGCTTATAAAACAGCTTCTCAATCCACGCTCTCACGGCCGCACCCTCCCATCTTCGTAGGAGCACATTGTAAGGCCGGAAGCTAAACTGCATATAAACTAAGGCATCACCGCACAATCGGGCAAAAGATCCACCGAAGCCCGCCGCTCCCATTGTGCGGTGTTTCCCTAATCTTTTTCTTGTTTCTTTCCCCGCAGCAGGGTATAATGAAGGTGAAAATGTTTCGTTTCGGTTTAGAATCATACCATATTCTTACCGGGAATGCAAGCAAAACCGGGGAGGCGGATGCAATGTTTCATATTCTGGTTGTGGATGACGACAAGAACACCCGGCGGCTGATGCGTGCTGTTCTGGAGGGCGATGGCTACACCGTTACCACCGCCTGTGACGGCGAGGAGGCGCTGGCCGTCATGGACAGGGAACACATTGACCTGGCCATTCTGGACATTATGATGCCGCGGATGGACGGCTATGCGTTTACAAAAACCCTGCGCAGCGCCAACAGCGACCTGCCGATTCTGATGGTTTCCGCCAAGCAGCTGTCCGAGGACCGGAAAAAGGGTTTTCTGGTGGGCACCGATGACTATATGACCAAACCCGTGGACACGGATGAAATGCTTTTGCGGATCAAAGCCCTGCTGCGGCGGGCAAAGATTGTCAGTGAACGAAAAATCGTCATCGGTCCCGTGGTGCTGGATTACGACTCCCTCACCGTCTCCCGGGGAGAGGAGCAGCAGGAGCTGCCCCAAAAGGAATTTTTGCTGCTGTATAAGCTCCTTTCCTACCCCGGCAAAATCTTCACCCGCATTCAGCTGATGGATGAGATCTGGGGTATGGACAGCGAGACCGGCTGGGAAACCGTCACGGTTCATATCGGCCGGCTGCGCAAGCGCTTTGAAGCCTGGCCGGAGTTTGAGATTGTCTCCGTCCGCGGTCTGGGTTATAAGGCGGTGAAAAAGGTATGAAGGAAGAGAAAAAGGGCCGCATGACCCTGACGCTGCTGCTGTCCGGCAGTGTGTTTCTGGTGACCCTGGTGACCCTGGGCATCATCGGCATCGTTCTGCTGGCAGCGGACAGGCTGGGCTTGCTGTCCCGGTGGATGGAAGACGCCAGTATCCTGAGCTTCTTCGGCATCATTGCCCTCATTAGCCTCATCGGCGGCACCCTGCTGACGGTGTTTCTCGGCACCTTCCCCCTGCGGTCCGTAAACCGGATGACGGAAGGCCTGCACCGTCTGGCCTCCGGCGACTACAAGGCCCGGATTGTTCCGGGAAAAATCCTGGGCTCCATCCGTCCCATCCGGGAAATGATCGACAGCTTCAATACCACCGCCCAGGAGCTGGAGGGTACGGAGATGCTGCGCTCGGACTTCATCAACAATTTTTCCCATGAATTCAAAACCCCCATTGTCTCCATCGCCGGGTTTGCCGGCCTTCTGAAGCAGGGAAATCTGGATGAGCAGGAGCAGAAGGAGTACTTAAACATCATTGAAAGCGAATCCCGGCGGCTGGCTTATATGGCCACCAATGTACTGAACCTGACCAAGGTGGAAAACCAGACCATTCTGACGGATGTCAGCGTTTTCAATCTTTCGGAACAGCTGCGGACCTGTGTACTGCTGCTGGGGGCCAAATGGGAACAAAAGAACCTGGAAATGAACCTGGAGCTGGAGGAGCACACCATTTCCGGGAACCAGGAGCTTCTGCGCCAGGTTTGGGTGAATCTGCTGGACAATGCCATCAAGTTCTCCCCCGAGGGACAGTCCGTGGAAATTTCCGCTGCCGAGGAGGAATCCAGCGTTGCCGTATCCATCACGAATACCGGCTCCTATATCCCCCAGGAGCAGCAGAGCGCCATCTTTCGGAAATTCTACCAGGCGGATCACTCCCACAATACCGAAGGCAACGGCATCGGTCTTGCCGTGGTCAAGCGGGTGGTGGAGCTCCACGGCGGCAGCATCCGGGTAGAAAGCAACCCCTCCTTTACAAAATTCACTGTAACCTTGCCAAAGAAATAACAAATACCGCCCAATAGGATGGTGGTCATAAGGCAGTTAACAGTCACAGTAGTTTGCACTGCTGTGGCTGTTCGTGTATGTTATCCTGTTATGTGATAATATTAAGTTGGATATGTTTGCAAATCGAAATTTATAGTGCCGCAAAAATCGATTGAATATACGATTTTTACAGAAAAACTGCTGTAAACGACGTGTAGAGTCGCTATTTTCTGAGGTAAATGAATCATCGGTTGATAATTCTCGATTTCTGTTCTATATTGCAACTTAGGAGGTGATGATATGGACGCAACGAGATTTGGGTTATTTGTTGCTGAAATGCGAAAAGAAAATCATATGACACAAGCTGAGTTGGCAGCAAAAATAAAAGTAACTGATAAGGCTGTAAGCAGATGGGAACGCGGATTGGGATTTCCCGATATTCATTCGTTGGAACCTTTAGCCGAAGCATTAGGGGTTAGCATTCTTGAATTGATGAAATCAGAAAAAATTGTAAAAACTGATATTCAATGTGACGATGCTGATAGGATTGTAACAAATACAATCGAAGTAGCAGAACATCAAAAACAGGTAGAGCGACAGCAAGAAAAACGCATTATTCTCATTACTATGGGAGCCGTTGCAATGTTATCGATTTTTGCATTATTAATCGATAATACTGGTTGGAGTATAGAAAACATCCTATTCACAAGTGTGGGAGTTGTTCTTCCGATTACAAGTATTATAGCTTTTTTTGTTTTACTGATAATAAGTCTTATTAGGTGTGTAAGAAGGAAGTCGTGTAAACGGACTTTGACGGTTGCATTCGTTTTTGCTGGCATAGTAGTTGCAGTATTTCTTGCTATCTTTGTACTTGCGTTGGTCGCATTCCCAGGACAGCGATGATACTAACAAATTCCAGTGTGTCGAACAGACTAGAGCGCACTTCTATACGGGTCAAGCACCGTATGTGCGCTCGGTGAGACTGAACGCCCCAGGCACCTGAATGTCCGGGGCGTTTTGCGTCGCTGCGTTACGAACAAGGGACTATATCCCTTGCGCCGTTTTGCGGCTATCCTCTTAATGCAACAAACAACGCCCAAAGGGACGGCGTTCATAAGACAGTTAGCAGTCACAATAGAATACACTGCTGTGTCTGTTCTTGTGTTTTATGCTGCTTTGTGATAATATGGAACCGACAAATCGGAATTTTTTGGCGATGTAAAGTCATGTTGCGGAAATGTAAAGTTGGTGTGGTAGCATTAAACGGAGCTTTCGGCTACAATGGAATCACCAAAGCAACGGAGGTTTCGTTATGAAGTTGTCAGATAAGATTATTCAACTTAGAAAATCAAATGGCTGGTCGCAAGAGGACTTAGCCGAAAAACTAAATGTATCCAGACAAGCGATTTCTCGTTGGGAAGGTGCAACAGCACAGCCGGATGCTACCAATATTTTACAACTTAGCAAGTTGTTTGGAGTTACCACGGATTATCTTTTGAATGATGAGTATGAAAGCGATAATGACTTACCAAAGGTTAAGGAAGTAAAAAGTGATGGGTTTCATCAAATAATGATTTTCATGATTACACTCGAAGTTATGATATTGATTATTCAGTTCATAGCAACTATCATTTTACAAAATACATTCTTTGGTGTGCTTAGCTTCATACCATTTGTTGCAATTATAGGTGGATTCGAATATTCATATCAGAAGAGAAAAAGGGAAGCGAATGAAAATGCGCAGGCATTTCGTAAAAAATTTTACAAGATTTCAGTATGGGTAGGAATATATTTTCCTATTAGATTTATAGTGAGAACATTGTCAAACTTTTATCCTCGTCCTTATTACACAATAGCTTTAGAGGGTGTGATACTCGTTATTTATCTAATGACAGCAACACTTATCTGCTTACAGATAGAAAAGAATAGCAAGAAATAAGAAAATTTCAGTTTGTCGGAGTGACTAATTCCAGTTTATCGAACAGGCACAAGGGCGCACTTCTATACGGGCTGACCCCGTATGTGCGCTCTGTGAGGCGTAACACCCGGAAAGTGTCCGGGGCGTTTTCCCTCACTCCGAACAAGGGACTGTATCCCTTGCGCCGTTTTGCGGCTATCCTCTTAATGCAAAAGGCGTGACCTCGTCACGCCTTTTTTATTACTGTCTTACAAACAACACCCAAAAGGGGCGGTATTTGTTATTCTGTTCGGCAGAGCATCAGCAGCACCGGGGCGGTGTAAATCAGAGGGCTGGCATAGCGCAGGGCGCCGTTGAGGTGGGTCAGCAGCAAGCCCAGCGTCAGTACCGCCACACTGAGAAGATAGATCTGTTTCGTTTTGTCCTTTTGCCACAGCGCCGCGCCGAAAAGCAGCAGGCTCAGCCAGGTATAGCTTCCGGTGCCGGTCAGCTCCCGCAAAACGGGGGCCTTCATCACTTCCCAAAGGAAGTTTTCCGCATGCTGACGGGTATCCTCCGGCAGCAGGTAGCGGAAATTGCTCTCTGCCTTGGTTGTCAGCTTCTGGAAGGGATACATGGACACCGTGATCCGCTCCCCCTGGGTGGTCCAGGGGGTAAAATAATAGTTTCTGGAATACACCAGCGCCTCCAGGCAGGTCACCGGATGGCGCAGGAAGAAGGACCCGTGGAGCTTCAGATACCGGCGCACCTGATCAGCGTTTTCGGCGTGGTAGGTTTCCTTGATCCGGTCCACCCCATCGGGAGAAAAGCCTGTGCGTACCGTTTCATAGTCCAGCACGGAACCGATGATCTCCTTTTCTTCCGGAGTGAGCTCTGCGTCATATTTCTGGCAGTAGTATCCCGTAATGGGGTAGAAGAAGCTGTAGTTTTCCCGCTCCATGGGTTTTTCCACCCCCAGAGCCGGGTAAAGGAACTCATTCAGGCAGAAGTGCCCCGCAAGAATGCCGCAGACCGCCAGAACCAGAACCTTTCGGCCGTCCAGTCTCAGCCAGGCGAGAGCCAGCAGGCAAATGCCCACCAGATACACGGCGCCCTTCCGGGTGGCAGCGCAGAGCACCGCCAGGATCAGCAGACGGTACAGATCCTTCCGTTCCCCGCCCCGGGCACATCTGCGCAGGTACAGCGCAAACAGCAGATACAGTGGCGCATGGATAAAGTCTTTCAGCACCGACACCGCAAAGGACGGAAAATTGGGCATCAGCCCAAAGAACAGGCACAGCAGCCACCCGGCTTTCCGGCTGCCCCGCTCCCGGGATACCTCCCGGCAGGCAAAGGAAAAGGTAAACAGATTAAGGGCGACCTGTACCGCCGCGCACACAAAGACGCCTGCGTTGTCTCCCCCCAGGAATCTTCCCAGGCAGAACAGAGGGCCGTACACAAGGGTTAACAGCAGCGGATTGGACGCCTCCCAGGGGAGCGCCCCCATAAACTGAAGGATCTGCACATCCGTATCGGAATAGATGGAGCCGGGGAACCGGAGCATCCATACCGGCAGCCACAAAACCAGAATCACTGCCGCCCAAAGGAAGCACTGTCCGGCAGTCGGTTCCTTCCCTTCCCCCTTTTCCGACGGGCGGCACATCCAGCGGAAAAAGCAAAGGCTCAGAGCATACCAGCTTCCCAGCTGGGCCGCCCAGTGCAGAAGGTTTTCCGCAATTCCGCAGCCGGGCAGGGCGATGAGATTCCCCAGCGCTTTCGTGGGGGACTGGTAAATCAGGGTATTCCCCGCGAACAGCACCGCCAGCAGCACCCCCGGCAGAAAGAAGCGCCGTTTTTCCTTTCTCAGGGTCTGCGTCTCCAGAAGCGCCAGCAAAAAGCAGATCAGGCACAGCGCCAGAAAATCCAACACATTGCTGGAAACATTGTATACCAGGCCATAGCGCAGGTGCGCCAGGAGCCCGCCGCTGTCGGCGCCCCAGTTCAGCGCCCGCAGATTCAGGGCTGAAACCAGGGTAACCGCCGTCCAGGGAAGGCTCCAAAGGATTGCTTTCCCGTCCAGGCGAATTTTTTTCTTCATCGAACCCATTCCTTCCCGGGTCATTTTGCTTTCATTATAACGGCTGGGGGATTCTTTGTAAAGCCGATTGTACCGGAAAAGCAACGGGAGGCCGCTAGACGCGGCCTCCGCTTGTTTCTTCCCATGGGAAGGGTTTGTTCTTCAGTACGGATTCCCGGATGTATCGGAAGGTTTCTTCCTCCCCCTGATCCCGAAGCATGGTCAGCAGATACCCCAGCGCTTTTTCCGTATTGGGGTGCATCAGCAGCCGCTCCCGGCTCTGTTCAAAGTACCGCAGGGCAGAACCCGGATTGTAAAGCTTTCCCTCATAGGTCATGCAGGCGGCCCGGCGGTCCATGACCATTTCCACCAGATACCTTCTGGGCATTTCCACCGGCTCATACCGGCGGGTAGCCAGGCTCAGATCCGACCAGTATTCATAATGGTGCTTGTTGCGGCCCTTGTGATGCATCCAGGCCTGACTGTAGCCCTTATCCTCACGCTCCGCCGCATTGGGGCTGCGGGTTCCCTGGTAGTATTTGACCCCCTGCCAGAACTCCTCAGGAGAGAACTTGCTCAGATCGTGGGTCAGTCCCTGACGGTACAGCCCTACCCGGAAGCAGCCCTGGCACACCAGCGCCCGGTGGTGTGTCACGGTTTTCAGATGGCCCCAGAAATCCATGGCCATTATCCTTCCGATACCACGATTTCCGACACCTGCAGGCCCGGATTTCTCCGGCAGGTGAAATCGATGGCCCAGAAGCTGGAGAATACCAGCAGATTTCTTCCCCTGTAATCCTCCAGCAGTTCGGCGTCACTGCCCAGGTTCAGGTCCGTCAGGTCGCCGGGATAGCTGTCGATCAGCCGGATTTCCTCGTAGGGCAGGCCCTCCATCCGCAGATCCACACCGTATTCATTCTTCATGCGGTACTCAAA
The DNA here is from genome assembly GCA_034099845.1 of Faecousia sp. Lineage (GTDB taxonomy): Bacteria > Bacillota > Clostridia > Oscillospirales > Oscillospiraceae > Faecousia. The sequence goes on along the minus strand of JAXEMQ010000045.1, from coordinate 13,319 downwards.
CACGTCAAACTGCAGGGTGCCCACAACGCCCACGATGACCTCTTCCATACCGGAATTGGGAACCTTGAAAATCTGAATGGCGCCTTCCTGGGCAATCTGCTCGGTGCCCTTTACAAACTGCTTGCGCTTCATGGAATCCCTGGCGGAAACACGGGCAAAATGCTCCGGAGCGAAGGTGGGGATTCCGGAGAAGGTAAACTTCTTGCCGGGCACGGTGATGGTATCGCCGATGGAGAAGATGCCGGGGTCAAAGACACCGATCACGTCGCCGGCGTAGGCCTCCTCCACAATCTCCCGCTCGGCAGCCATCATCTGCTGGGGCTGGGAAAGACGCATTTTCCGGCCGCCCTGAACATGGAAGTATTCCGCATCCCGGGTGAACTTGCCGGAGCAGATGCGCATAAAGGCCAGCCGGTCCCGATGGGCCTTGTTCATGTTGGCCTGGATCTTGAACACAAAGGCGGAAAAATCCGGGCTGAAGGTATCGATGGTGCCGCAGTCGGCCACACGGCTCAGAGGGGGCGGCGTCAGCTTCAGGAAGGATTCCAGGAAGGGCTCAATGCCGAAGTTTGTCAGGGCGGAGCCGAAGAACACCGGGCTCAGCTGTCCCCGGCGGACCTCCTCCAGGTCCATTTCCCGCCCGGCGGACAAGAGCTCAATGTCATCAATAAGCTGCTGATGCTTCTGCTCACTGTCGAGGAGACGGGCTACCTCGGGGTCGTAGAGGTCCACGGCCTGCTTACCCGCCTTATTCTTGCCGGATACACCGGAGAAGAACAAGAGCTGGCTGTTTTCCCGGTCGTAAACCCCCTGGAAATCTTTGCCGGAGCCGATGGGCCAGTTCATGGCGTAGGTCTCGATGCCCAGCTCCCGCTCCAATTCGTCCAGCAGGTCGAAGGGATCCTTGGCTTCCCGGTCCATTTTGTTGACAAAGGTGAAAATGGGGATATGCCGCATGGCGCAGACCTTGAACAGCTTCCGGGTCTGGGGCTCCACGCCCTTGGCGCCGTCAATGACCATGACGGCGGAATCCGCGGCCATCAGCGTGCGGTAGGTATCCTCCGAGAAGTCCTGGTGGCCCGGGGTATCCAGAATGTTGATGCAGAAGCCCTCATACTGGAACTGCATCACGGATGAGGTAACGGAAATACCACGCTGCTTTTCAATTTCCATCCAGTCGGAAGTGGCAGCCCGGGAGTTTTTCTTGCCCTTGACCACGCCTGCCTGGGCAATGGCGCCGCCGTAGAGCAGGAATTTTTCCGTCAGAGTGGTTTTACCGGCATCGGGGTGGGAAATGATGGCAAAGGTACGGCGCCGGCTGATTTCTTGTTCTAAAGTAGACATAACATAGTCCTCCACAAAGATGTTTGGTATGATTCGTGCGGCAGAGGGCTAATGCGGACCAAAAGGCAACATATCTTCCTCCAAATGCGAAAATACAGAATATAATCAATTTATTTTATCACAGAAAATCCCCGGTTACAAGGGCTTTTCGCAAATTCAGCCGCCTTTTAAGGCGGCTGAAGCATCAAAGACTGGGATAAATGGTTGGCAGGCTCCTGGGAATCTCCCGCATACGGGCAATGTACCACAGAATGGTTCCCAGCACCCCGATTCCCAGCATACAGGCGGACATCACCGAGTAGGCAAACACCGCCTGATTGCCGTGGCGCTGGACATAGTACTCCATCCAGCCGCCTCCCGCCAGCAAAACAGCGGAGGAAAACAGCACTGCCGCTCCCCCCGGCAGCCAGCCGTCGGCCCGCCGGTAGCGGAAATAAAACACCATAAGGGAGAGAACAACCGCCCCAATACAGGCAATCTGCACCACACTGACAAAGCCGTTGCTTCGGAAATGGAGGCTGTCGTATCGGGTGGAATCCAGAACCGCCTGACTGGCCCCGTAATACAGGCAGAACAGCCAGAAGATGTCCCCGGGCTTTCTGCGGTGGCCGCCTCTTCTCCAGAAGAACAGAAAGGTGAGCACCAGGAAAATGACCCCCGCCGCCGCTGCCTGCAAAAGGAAGGTGGCCAATCGGTATTCCGAGGCACCGGTGCCGGGATTGACAAACTCGGTTCCCCAGAAGGAGGGGCGCAAAAGGATCTGCCCCCGGTCTGCCGTATTGCAGAAGCCGGAAAGCCTGCCGATGCCCACTGCCCCCGCCCCGGCCACGGACAGGGCATCCAGCATGGCGCCGAAATGCCGTCCCCAGCGCAGCAGCGCAAGCACAGCTGCCGCCAGAAAAACACCGGCAAAGCAGCCCATGAGGGCGAAGCCGCCGTAGCTGTAATCCGTCAGAGCGGAAACCAGGCTCAGGTAGCTGTCCTGACGGAAATACCAGTGAGCCAGTCTGCCCAGCACCACGGCGCCCCCAATCGCCAGGGGCACCACGCAGAAAGCCCCCACGCAGTCCCGTTCATCCCACAAATAGAAAAACCAGAACAACAGCACCCCGGTGAGGGCAGCCATGGCCTGGATCACCGTGCTCCAATAGATGCTGTAGGGGCCCACCAGAAACGCGATGGGATCCATAGACTACTCCTTTCCCGGCTTCGCCGTGGCAAAATAGATGATGTCGCTGATTCGGCGCTGAGAGCCGTAGTTCACCTGATTGATGACCTGATCCCTCATCACCACGGTGGCCGTCTGGCCTCCGTCCAGGTTATAGGCCTGTACACAGCCGCAGTCCTTCATCAGCCGGGCAAAGCGGCCGATGTTGGTGGTTTGGGTATTGCCCTCCTGATTGCAGGCAACGTAAAGGTAGTGGCATCTGTCCAGCTGGCCCAAACCCGCCCGGGCATAGTTCTGGTTTACCTCTCCGATGGAATAGCTGTAAAGAGGGCAGACCTCCCCATCCAGGACCAGAATCGGCCCAAAGGCCAGGGAGAAACGGATATGGTGCTCATCCACAAAGGCCTGGGCTTCTTCCTGACTCCGGAAGAATTCCCGGCGGCGCAGGATCATGTCGCCGTTTTCATCAATATAGCAGGTATCCGGCAGCGCCAGGCTGTTGCGCATAACCTTGCCCCCGATGACCACGGAGCCGTCCGGCCGGTAGCCGTAGTAATCCCCGCTGCAGGCCACCACCGCGTTCACCGTCTGAGACATTTCCGTGGTCAGCATCAGCTTTCCGGAGGCAAACTCATTTCCGGAAAGATAGCGCCGAAACTGGCTGGGATCCATCACCTTTACTTCCGCAAAGGTGATGGCCATGTTGTCTATCTCCTGCTTCCAGGTTAAGGCCAGAATGGTTTCATCCAGATAGTAGTTTACCTGACTGCCGGGCAGCAGCTCCGCATCCGGGGTGAAAAACAGGGTCTGCCCCTCCAGAACCTCCTGGGCTTTTTCCAGAACCCACTGCAGCATGGACGGATCCTCTGTCCGGCCAAAGCAGTCCCCGTCGGGCATGGGTGCCGCGGGGGCATCCTCCGGAATCCAGTAGGTTTTTTTCACCGCCGTAATGCCCGAAATGGCATCCAGGAGTCTATTCTGCATGTTTTTATCGTACTGGGAAGCCAGGTCATAGGCCCGTTCCCCCCGGGGCAGGGTCTTCCCGCTGGGAAAAAGCAGCAGGATTGCCAAAAGCCCCGCAGTCAGTACGAGCGCCGCCAGGCAGAGCAGCGTACCGAAAAACACTTTGATTGCCTTCATCCCTGATTCTCCATATTCCCCGCCAGAATATCCAGCAGCGCCTGATCCGGCTGTATCAGCCATCGGTCCTTCTCATAAACAAGCCGCAGCTGCACCTGACATACTTTCCGTTCCGTCTCCTGGTTGATGGCGCTTCGGGCCGCCTCTGTCAGCACCTCCGAAATCAGGTCCTGCCGGAAAGAGGAATCCGCGTCGTACACGTCCGAAAGCTCCCGTGCCTCCACAATGCGCCGGGTTACCAGTTCCGGGGCCAGTTCTTTCATCCGCCGGGTCAGCCCATCCAGGTCCGGCACATAAAACACCGCGTCCTGGCAGTAGCCCCGGGGGCTGAGATAGGGTTCCCCCACCAATCCTCCGGTGAGATTTTCACAATAATGGTTCCACAGCAGCGCGGAGGGCTCCCCGCCCTCCCCTTCCGGCAGAATCAGCCGGGAGGTGCCGTACAGATAATCGCAGCCCTTTTGGAAATCCCCGGTACTGAGGGTTTCCACCAGAGCCGACGCCGCCGCCCGGGCGCCGGGCTCCGACCACAGAAGCTTTGCCGGCCGGGAAGCGGCGGTCATACCCCCGTACAGCGCCGCCGCGGCAGCCGGAATTGCCAGCAGAAGGCTTAGCACACTGAAGATCCTGTTGCTTTTCATCCGTGTCCGGGCCTCCTCTCTGTTTTCTGTGCCCTGAAATTAACATAACGTTTGCATTTATTATACACAAGCTTTTCCGGGTGGTCAACATCATTATGTGCGTTATTTTGTGCCCGATGCAAAACGGAATTGCCGCTTCCGAAAAGCGGTACTTTTCGGAAGCGGCGTAAATTCCGGGATGGAAAATCAGTCAAAAGGGACCACTGTCAATTCCTTGGGAAAATGGTTCAGCACCTCACAGCCCGACTCCGTAATGAGCACCAGGTCCTCAATCCGAACGCCGATGTTTTCCTCCGGAATGTAGATGCCCGGCTCCACGGAGAAACACTGACCGGGACGGATCAGGGCGTCATTGACGGCGGACACATCCCCCGCTTCGTGGACCTCCAGCCCGATGGAGTGGCCGGTGCGATGGGTAAAGTAGGGTCCAAAGCCCTTCTCGGTGATGTAGTTCCGGGCCGCGTCATCCACGTCCCGCATTCGGTTTCCGGGCTTTGCTGCGGCAATTCCCCGGCGGTTGGCCTCCAGCACCACCTCATAGATTTCCCGTGCCCGGGCAGATACCTCTCCCAGGAACACCGTCCGGGTCATATCGGAGCAGTAGTCGTCCTTCACGCCACCGATGTCCAGCACCACGCAGTCTCCCCTTTTGCCCCGGCTATTGTCCGGCACATGATGAGGGTCTGCCGCGTTGCCCGCAAAGGCGGTGATGGGCTCAAAGGAAAAACCGGAGCAGCCTTCGTCCAGATAGAGCTTCAGGAGGATCTCCCCCAGCTCTTTTTCGGTATGGTTCTGACCCAGGCAGGCAATGAGGCGCTCCATCACCGCGTCATTGATCCGGGAGGAGACCCGCATTTTTTCCTGCTCTTCCGCCGTCTTGATGGCACGGACCCCGTCAATGATGGGGGAAGAATTGACGCACCTGCCGTCAAACAGCTCCTGGAGCCGCAGCAGGAACCGGGCCGGCCAATTCTTATCGATGGCGGTGGTTTTTCCCGCCGTCAGGCTGGCTGCCAGGATGGCGACTCCGTCCTGGGTGTCGTTGTAGTAGGTAATGGGCGCGCCCAGCTCCCGGGGCTGTCGGAACAGGTCGTTGATGAAGAAGCGATGGGCTCCGTCGGTCCGCAGAAGCAGCGCCAGCATCCGCTCCCCGGGCTCGATCCGGGCGCCGGTGAGATAAAAGATCACCGCCGGATCGGAAACAATCAGCTGGGAAACACCCTGCTTTTCCATTGCGGAAAGGACATTCTGAAGTTTGGTATGATTCATGGCAAATTCCTTCTTTTGTGTTGGATGGGTATATGATAGCATAGTTTCTCCGGTTTCTCAATCGGAAAAGAAGGCTTATGCTCGATTGACAATTGTCAATTTGCGAAAGCTCCCTTCTCCCGCCAACGGATCAGAGCCGCCTGGGTTCAGGCGGCTCTCAATGGGACTTATCGTTCCTCCCGGAAGTAGGGTACACCCAGGCTTTCGGGGGGCTGATTCTCCCGCTTGTTGCGCATGGAGGTCAGCACCAGTACCAGAATGGTAACCAGATAGGGCAGCATCTTGTACAGCTCCTTCACCGCCAGGAAAGTGCCGGTGGGAATGAACAGATACAGAATATAGAGGCCGCCGAAAAGCATGGAGCTGAGGATGCCCACATTGGGCCGCCAGATGGTAAAGATCACCAATGCGATGGCCAGCCAGCCCCGGTCGCCGAAGCCATTGTTGGACCAGACGCCGCAGGCGTAGTCCATGACATAGTACAGGCCCCCCAGCCCCGCGATCATGGAGCCGATGCAGGTCGCCGCGTACTTATAGCGGGTGATGTTGATGCCCGCCGCGTCGGCGGTGGCAGGGCTCTCGCCCACAGCCCGGAGCTGGAGCCCAACCCGGGTCTTTTTCAGAACATAGGAGGAAACCAGCGCAATGACAATGGCGGCATAGGCCAGGAATCCGTAGGACAGGAAGAGCTGGCCGAAGACACCGGCGGACTCCGCAAAGGGCAGCGTCTTTCGGAAATAGCCGGAGGTGGTCGTCAGCGCGATGGAGGGAACGTCCGCGCCGGTGAGCTTAATGAGAGAGCCGCCGAAGAAATTGCCGAAGCCCACGCCGAAGGTGGTCATGGCCAGGCCGGTCACATTCTGGTTTGCCCGCAGGGTAACGGTCAGGAAACAGTAGAGAAGTCCCATGAGGAGGCTGCCAACCAGACAGCACACCAGGGGAATGAGCACCGCCAGGAAGCCATTGGACGCCCCCGCCTGCTCGTAGAAGAAGGCGCCGATGACGCCGCAGATGCCCCCCACATACATAATGCCCGGAATGCCCAGATTCAGGTTGCCGGATTTTTCCGTCAGTGTTTCGCCGGTGGAGCCAAAAAGCAGGGGGATGCTCTGCATAACCGCACGGGGGAAGAACGCAACAAAATCGAACATTTATGCCTGCTCCTTTCCGTTGTTTTTCAGAAAATCCAGTCTGTAGCCAATGAAGAACTCACTGCCGATGATGAAGAACAGGATGATGCCTGTGAGAATATCGCCGAAGGCGTGGTTCAGGCCGTAGATGGTGGAGATTTCCGCCGCGCCCCGACCAAGGAACACCAGCAGGAAGCTTGTGAAAATCATACCGAAGGGATTGAACTTGGCAAGCCAGGCAACCATAACGGCGGTAAAGCCCCGGCCGCCGGCGATGGTGGTGGTGATGGTATGATCGGTGCCGCCCACCAGCAGCAAACCCGCCAGACCGCAGATGGCGCCGGAGAGCATCATGGTGCGCACAATCACCTTCCCCACGGGGATGCCCACATACCGGGCGGTACGCTCACTTTCGCCCACCACCGCAATCTCATAGCCCTGCTTGGAGCGAGCCAGGTAGAAATACATAATCACCACCAGAACGGCCACAATCAGAATGTTCAGCAGATATTTGTAGGAGCCGATCTGGGGCAGCCATCCGGCCTGGGTGGACTGGTTGATAATGCCGATTTTGCCCGCGCCCTTGGGCACTTCCCAAACGATGACAAAAAAGGCAACCAGCTGGGTGGCCACATAATTCATCATCAGGGTAAACAGGGTCTCGTTGGTGTTCCACTTGGCCTTGCAGATGGCAGGGATTCCGCCCCAGACCGCGCCTGCCGCCATGGCAGAAACCGTCATAACGCAAATCAGCAGCCAGTTGGGGAGCTTGTCCCCCAGCAGGATCATGCAGGCCGCGGTAGCCAGGCCGCCGATCAGGATCTGGCCCTCGCCGCCCACGTTCCAGAAGCGCATTTTAAACGCGGGGGTGACCGCCAGGGAGACGCACAGAAGGATTGCCAGGTTCTGGCCCAAAATCCACATTTTTCTCTTGGAGCCGAAGGCGCCCTGGAACATGGCCTTGTACACGCCCAGAGGATTCTCTCCGGTAAGGGCGGTGGTCACAAAGGCGCAGACTACCAGAGCCAGCAGGATCGCCGCTCCCCGGATGGCCCAGGCGCCGTACCAGGGCAGACTGTCCCGCTTGGAAATGTGCAGCACAGGGCCGCTGTTCTTTTTAGCCATTGGTCTTTCCTCCCAAACGCGTCATCATCATGCCCACTTCCGGCTTCTGGGCGCTGCGGCCATCCACAATGCCGCTGACCTTGCCGCCGCAGAGCACCAGGATCCGGTCGCACAGTTCCAGCAGCACATCCAGGTCCTCGCCCACAAACACAACGGCCACACCGGCCTTCTTCTGCTTGTTGATCAGATCGTAAATGGTGTAGGAGGAATTGATGTCCAGGCCCCGCACCGCATAGGCCGTCAGCAGTACCGTGGGGGCGGCGGCAATTTCCCGGCCCACCAGCACCTTCTGCACGTTGCCGCCGGAGAGCCGGCGCACCGGGGTGGAAACGCCGGGGGTATTGACCTCCAGCTCCTTTACCACGTTCTCTGCCAGGCGTTTGGGCTCCTTCCGGTTGGTAAACCAGGACCGGCCCTTGCGGAAGGACCGCAGCATCATGTTGTCGGTCAGATCCATGGATCCCACCAGGCCCATGCCCAGCCGGTCCTCTGGAACGAAGGAAAGGGACACACCCATGGAGGCGATTGCCGTGGGATCCTTGCCCACCAGCTCTTCCCGGGTGCCATCGTCCTTCACATAGCAAATGGAACCGCTCTCGGTTTTCTGAAGACCCGCAATGGCCTCCAGCAGCTCTTTCTGGCCGCAGCCGGAAATGCCGGCAATGCCCAGAATCTCGCCGGATTGGGCGGTGAAGGTCACATCCTCCAGCTTCACGGTGCCCTCGGCATCCTTCACCGTCAGATTCTTCACTTCGATCCGGGGCCGGGGATCCACAGGCTCCGGACGATCAATGTTCAGGGTTACGGGCCGGCCCACCATCATATTGGTCATATCCTGGGCAGAGGTCTTCTTCGTTTCCATATCGCCCACAAACTGACCATGGCGCAGAATGGCCACCCGGTCGGACAGCTCCTCCACCTCATGCATCTTGTGGGTGATGATGACGATGGCCTTGCCGTCATCCCGCATGGCCCGCAGAACCGCGAAGAGCTTTTCGGTCTCCTGGGGCGTCAGCACGGCGGTGGGCTCATCCAGGATCAGGATGTCCGCGCCCCTGTAAAGCACCTTGACGATTTCCACAGTCTGCTTCTGGGAAACGGACATATTGTAGATCTTCTGGTTGGGATCCACGTCAAAGCCGTAGGCATCGCAGATTTCCTTGACCTTTTGGGCCACCTTGTTCATATCCAGCCGTCCCGGCTCCTTCAGGCCCAGAACGATATTCTCGGCAGCGGTGAGCACGTCCACCAGCTTAAAATGCTGATGAATCATACCGATGCCGTAGGAGAACGCATCTCTGGGAGAACGAATCAGGGCTTCCTTCCCGTTGATAAAAATTTTGCCATCATCCGGAAAGTAGATGCCGGAGAGCATATTCATCAGGGTTGTTTTGCCGCTGCCGTTTTCACCCAGCAGGGCCAGAATCTCCCCCTTGTAAATATCCAGCCACACCCGGTCATTGGCCAGGGTGGAACCGAAGCGTTTGGTGATGTCCCGCATCTGAACCGCGGCGCGTTTCTCTTCCAAAAAGCTCACTCCTTAATCAATTGACAATGGACAATTGACAACGAGGAACGCCCCTCGGGGTATTCTATCATCTCCGGGGGGACCTCAATGTGTCAATTCTCAATTGTCAATTCCTAGAAATTGCAGCATTCCCAGGGCTCCCGAAGGAGCCCTGGGTGAATCATCAGAATGCGGTATCCAGCAAGTTGATGCCGTCAATACCTACGTTGAAGTAGGGGGCGGAGCGCTTAGCAGACTCGTTGAAGTAGCCGTTCTCCACAACCTCGGTATCGGGGGTGTAGTCAGGATCGGTGTCCACATCGGCCATGTAGCTGTCCAGGGTCTTGCCGCCTACGGTGAAGGTGGAGACGTCGAAGACGTGCAGCTTGCCGGACTCAATATCAGCCTTCACTTCGGCCAGCTTCTCAGCGGTGCCGGCAGCGCAGGCGGCCTCGTTGATGTCGGTCAGCACAACGGAGCCGCTGGCGATGGTGCCGGTCCAGTCAGCGGGCATGGCCTCACCATTCTTTACGCAGTTAACGACGTACTCGTAGTAGGGCGCCCAGTTGATCCGGGAGGACACCAGGAAGGTGTTGGGGCAGGCGGCGACGGTGGAGCCGTTGTAGGACACGTTGGGCACACCGGCGGTCTCGCAGGCAGTGGGGGCGCCCATGGAGTCGGCGTGCTGGGAGATGAGCTTGGCGCCGTTGCCGATCAGTCTGTTGGCAGCCTCCTTCTCGGCGGTCTCGTCATACCAGGAACCGGTGAAGGTGACATCCATGGTCACGGTGGGGCAGACGGATTTGGCGCCCAGGAAGAAGCTGGTGTAGCCGGACTGCACCTCGGCATAGGTAAAGGCGCCCACATAGCCCATCTTGGCTTCCTCAGCGGTGAACGCGCCGTTTTCGATCATCTCATTCAGCTTCAGGCCGGCCACAACGCCTGCCAGGTAACGGCCCTCGTAGATGGCAGCGAAGGCATTGTGGTAGTTGCTCAGGCCTTCGGTGTGGGCCTTGGTGCCGGTAGCATGGCAGAACTGGACCTCGGGGAACTCCTTGGCAGCCTGGATCATGTAATCCTCATGGCCGAAGGAATCGGCGAAGATGATGTTGCAGCCCGCATCGGCCAGCTCGCAGGCGGCATCGTAGCACTCCTGGCCCTCGGGAATGTTGGTCCGGAAGATGTACTGGTCCTCGGTCAGGCCCAGAGCAGCCACGGCTTCCTTGGCGCCGTTCATGAAGTTCAGGTCGTAGGTGGAGTTTTCGTCGTGCAGGAAGATGAAGCCCAGCTTCACGTCTGCAACGGCAGCGGCAGCCTCAGTCTCGGGGGCAGCAGCCTCGCCGTTTGCCGCGGGAGCGGCAGTGGTGGCAGCGGGAGCCTCGGTCTTGCCGCCGCAGGCAGCCAGACCCAGGACCAGAACCAGAGCCAGAGTCAGAGAAAGAATCTTTTTCATGTTTCTTTGTTCCTCCAAAAAATTATTTATGTGTAATTGCGTGTGCAATTGCAGCCGTGTTCGATGGGGGGTGTTTTCGTTGACAATTTACAATTGACAGTTAAGAACCCCCCTGCAGGGATGATCCAATCATTCATTGCGAAACTGTCAAGAAGAAAGTGCGTGTTCTTCGTTTTTCCACTATTTTAGTCTATCCCGAAGGGATACCGCAATTGTCAACTGTCAATTGTCCATTCTCATCCCCGGAAGGTGATGGCGTCGTCGGTCATGGTCTCCACAATGGCCAGGGATTCTACCCGGATGCCCTTGGCCCGGAGGGCGTCACCGCCGCCCTGGCACCCCTTTTCGATGGCAATGGCCGCGCCCACGGTCTCCGCACCGGCCTGATGGATCAGATCCGTCAAGCCGATCAGCGCCTTACCGTTGGCCAGGAAGTCATCTACCAGCAGCACCCTGTCCTCAGGCCGCAGATAATCGCTGCTGACCACAATGGTATAATCGGTTCCATGGGTAAAGGAGTGAACCACGGAGCTGTACACCGCGCCGTCCACATTGCTGGACCGGTGTTTTTTTGCAAACACCATGGGCACTCCCAACTCCATTGCCACAGCGGTAGCAATGGCGATGCCGGAGGACTCAATGGTGAGGACCTTGTTCACGCCGCTGTCTTTATAAAGAGAAGCAATCTCCTTGGCCATATCCGCCAGAAAGGCGGTATCAATCTGCTGATTCAGAAAGGAGCCCACCTTGAGAACGCCGCCGGGAAGCACCTTTCCTTCTTTCAGAATCATTTCTTCCATCGCTTTCATATGGGGATCCTCCTCTGAAAAATGAAATCCGCGGGCCACCCAGTGTTCACCCACGGAAACAGCAATCGCCTTCCAAAACCAGAGCATACAGGCAGCGAAACGCGATTGAACTTTCACCAATGGTCACAACTTTTGGCGTTGCGGTAGAAACTTTCGGGCCATACTACCGAAATTACATCAGCTTTCTTAACTTGTCGAATTCATGTTATCCCAAAAGCACCCATTTGTCAACAAGCCTTCCGGCTCTCATACAATTTTTTCGGTTTTAGACAAAAATCCTTCTTTTCTCTGGTTTTTTTTGATGAAAATAAGACCTCCGGCGGAAACGGGTCCCTTTGAAAAGAGGCTTTCTTTCCCTTGTAAAAACCGGGCCGATGGGTTATAATGACAAAAACAAAAAGGAGACCGGCTATGGAATACAACAAGAGCATTCGTGATATGGCTCCCGGCGATAAGGTGGAAGGCTTTTACTTACTGAAGGAGGCCTACCAGAAGGTATCCTCCAACGGAAAACCCTTTCTCAGCGCCGTGATCGCTGACAAAACCGGCACCATCGATGTGAAGGTATGGGACTACAGCGGCCCGGTGGGTGCCCAGGAGGACATAGGCAGAATTATCAAAATCCGGGGGGATGTATCGGAATTCAAGGGAAGTCCTCAGCTGAGCCTGTCCCATGTTCGCATGGCCCTGCCGGAGGACAACTGCGACACCTCCCGTCTGGTGGCCGTGGCCCCCATCGACCGGGACCAGACTTTGGAGGATGTCCGGGCAGGAATTGCCTCCATGGATGACCCGGACTACCGCAGAGTTGCCCAGACCATGCTGGACCGGCATCTGGAAGCCTTCCGCAGCATCCCCGCGGCGAAAAGCGTTCACCACAGCTTTCTTTCCGGCCTTCTCATGCACACCGGCAATATGCTGAAGCTGGCAGACTTTCTTGCCGGTCTCTATCCCCAGATCATCGACCGGAATCTGCTGCTCACCGGAACTCTGCTCCATGACTTCGCGAAGGAAAGCGAATTCCGGTTTTCCGACCTGGGAATCGTCACCGACTATTCTCTCAAGGGGCAGCTTTTGGGCCACTTGGTCATGGGCGCCCAGGAGGTGGCCGAAGTCTGCCGGGAGCTGGGTACGCCGGAGGAGAAGAGCCTGCTGCTGCAGCACATGATCCTGTCCCACCACGGAGAGCCGGAATTCGGGGCCGCCGTTCGCCCCGGTTTCGCGGAAGCGGAGCTGCTGAGCTACATTGACCTTGTAGACAGCCGTATGGAAATTTACGCGGAAGCACTTCCCTCCGTTCCCGAAGGGACCTTCTCCGGCCGGATCTTCTCGCTGGACAAACGGATTTACCGGCATACGTAACCATCAGGGCCGCTGGAAAGTTCAGCGGCCCTGATTTTTTAGGGCAATGGGATTTATAAGCCTTGCGTGTGGAAATAGGCTCTATGTCAACGAAAACGCCCCCTGCCAGATGGCAGGGGGCGCAAAAACCGTTATCAAAGCCGAAATTATTCAGCAACCTCGGTAACAACACCGGAACCGACGGTACGGCCGCCTTCACGGATAGCGAAACGCAGGCCCTTCTCGATTGCGATGGGGGTGATCAGCTCAACGTTCATAACAACGTTGTCGCCGGGCATGCACATCTCAGTGCCTTCGGGCAGGGTGATGATGCCGGTAACGTCAGTGGTACGGAAGTAGAACTGAGGACGATAGTTGTTGAAGAAGGGAGT
>JAXEMQ010000004.1:0-2931 GCA_034099845.1 Faecousia sp. | reverse complement strand
CAATCTCCTAACTTTTCAGGTCCGAAATTGATAGGTTCAACCTGAAAACAGGGGGATTCCCACGCCAGTGTGCGCTACTTTCTCGGAATGACTCAAAATTTTTTGACACACTGAAGGGGCTGTCTCACTAAGGAAAGGTTTCGTCAAATAGCACAAAGAAAAAGAAAGCTGTCATTGCGAATGACCTGCGTCCCGTCAAGTAGACAGTGAAATAATTAACGAAAAGTTCACAGCGCAGCGGCGCTGTGGCACCCACCAAACCCGTGCACTTGCTGCGGCAAGCACACGGATTTGGTGGGTTTTGTTAAGCAGCTAAAGCCATGGCATGCTTTTCCATAGGTGTGACAATTCCCAAATTCCGTTGGACACGCTGGTTGTTGTAATATGGGATATACGCCTCAATCATTTCAACAAGTTCCTGCCTGGAAGTGAACCTGTTGCCGTAGTACGCTTCCCGCTTGAGAATACCCCAGAACCCTTCCATGGGGCCATTGTCAATGCAGTGAGCCACTCTGGACATACTTTGCGTCATGTGTGCCGCTTCCAGCTTCTGGTGGAATTGACGATTCGTATACTGGAAGCCTCTGTCACTGTGAAATAGCGGGTGGGCGTTTGGATTAGCCTCCAGCGCTTTGTCAAAAGTCTGGAACACAAGAGTATTGTCATTTCGGTCACTGAGAACATAGGAAACGATTCTCCGGTCACACAGGTCCAGAATGGCACTCAGATAGATTTTATGTACCGTGACTCCCTCATACCACTTGAATTCCGTTACATCCGTAAGCCATTTCTGGTTGGGACGCTCTGCATGAAAGTTGCGGTTCAGTATGTTCTCAGCCAGGAACTGTGCGTCTTTTGCGCGGCGGGTACAGCCGTTATTTGTGTACTTAATGGTTGACTTAATACTCTTTTTTTGGCAAATACGGCGGATTCGTTTATCATTTACTTGGATATGGTAATCGTGTTTCAAGTCGTCGTTGATTCGACGATACCCTTTATCCGGGTGCTCCATATGGATGCTTTCCACGATTTCCGCAATTCTTTCGTTTGTTTCTGCCCGCTTGCTTCTTTTCCCCCGCAGCCAGCGGTAGTAGGCTGCTCTGGATACATGTAAGACCTCACAGCACAACTGGATGGGGTACCCTTCTTCTGTGCTGTAGTGCTTTACGGTCTCATACAGAGCCGCCTGTCTCACTTCTGAGAGGCATCCCACCCTTCCAGTTCTCTCACTTTTTTTAGCAGATCTCGCTCCACACGCAACATATAGTTCTCATGCTCCAGCTGAGCGATCCGGATCCGCATTTCCTCTTCTGCCGTCCGCGGAGCCTGTTCTACCAACCGCTTTCCCCGACGGTCCTCCAGGCCGGCAGGACCCAATTCCTTGTATTTTAATGTCCATGAGCGAGCCTGTTGGTAGCTGACATTGTAATTGAGCGCAATCTCCCCGTAGTTGTTTCCGGATTCAAGGCAGGCTTTGGCAATTTCGATTCTCTCTTCCTGTGTGGTTTGTCTGGTGCTTTTCATACGGCTTCCTCCTGTCATCTTTCGACCGAAGTCTTTACCGCTATTATACACCTTTATCCATGCTCTGAGTGTACTATTTGAACGCAATCCGTATTTTGCTGTAATTTCCCGCAGACTGCACTTGCCGGATAGATATTCCTGCACTGCTTCCTGCTTCTTTGAATCACTGTACGCTTGATTCTTTCCAGTGATTTCAAATGCGGTTTCCCCGCCAGCTTGATATCGAGCTGCCCACTCTTTTAGCCCTGTTCTGCTCACACCGAATCTGCGTGCTATTTCCATTATGCTTGCTTCACCAGCGATGCACGCCTTTGCCGCACTGATCTGCTGGGCTATGCTGTATTTTCGTCTTGGCATAATAATGCTCCCTTCATGTTCTACAGTGTTTGTTATTTCACTGTATCTCATAAAGGGAGCATATCAAAGCCTGTTGGCCGCTTTCTGTATCCACACCGTCCCCGCCGTCCAAAGAGCGGTGATTTTTATTGCAAAGAAATAAAAAATATGCTAGAATGACATTAGTATATTCTCTGGAGGATCGCCATGGATGACGAAAAGGTAAAGTCTCAGATCGGGGCTAATATTGCCGCCTGCCGGAAGCGAATCGGGCTGACCCAGGCGGGGCTGGCGGAAAAGCTTAACTATTCCGACAAGGCCATTTCCAAATGGGAGCGGGGGGAATCCATCCCCGATGTGATTACCCTGATGCAGCTTGCGGAGCAGTTCGGTGTCACCGTAGAGGAGCTTCTCGCGGACCCCAATGCCCTGCCGGAGCATCCCGGGACCCTGGAGCGGGCCATGGCCCATGTCTCCGAAAAAGCCCTGAAGCGGAAAGCCAATAAAAATATCATTCTCGCCCTGTCCTCGACCCTGGTGTGGTTTGTGGCGCTTCTGATATTCGTGATTCTCTCCACCCTCTCTATCCCCCACAGCTGGATCGCCTTTATCTACGCGATCCCCGCCAACGCCATTGTGCTTCTGAGCCTGCGTTCGGCATGGCACGATTTCCGGTGGAACCGGGCGCTGATTTCCGCCATTATGTGGGGCGGTCTTCTGAGCATCTTTCTTTCCCTGCTGGAATTCCTCCGGTTCAACGCCTGGAAGGTATTCCTGCTGGGGATCCCCGGCCAGATCGCCATTTTCCTGTGGTTCCGGATGTTCCGCCCGGAACGGAAAGGAAGAAAAGAGGAAAAAAATGGATAAAAAAGCACTCCGGGCCATGATCCGGGAAAAAAAGCGGCAGATGACGGAATCTGAAATCCGTTCCCGCAGCGAAAAGCTGTCTGCGCTCCTGCTGGAAACGGAAGCCTACCGGCAGGCCAAAACCATCTACGGTTATCTTTCCTACAACCAGGAGGTGCGGACCCTGCCCATTCTGGAGCAGGCGCTCCGGGACGGCAAGCAGGT
>JAXEMQ010000131.1:0-8205 GCA_034099845.1 Faecousia sp. | reverse complement strand
CGCCAAGAACACCCCGAAGACCGGCAGTACCAAACTTCAGTGAAATGGCAAAGCGTTCCTTGATTTGCTCCTCGTCTCCGGCGATTTCTGCCAGCTCCTTGACAAGGGCCGGATCTTCCAGCCCGGCCTGGGACCAGCGCTTATATTCATCCAAATACATTTTTGTCACCTGTCCTTATTTGAAGTATTTATTTGCAAATTTGACAACTACACTATAAAACATTTTGCTCAATTTGTCAATATCATCAAAAACCCCTCCGGCCATGCAGCCGGAGGGGGAGGATTCCATTGGGTTATTCCGCGACCAGCGCGTAAACTGCGCCCTCTTCAATGGGGGTTGCGTCTACACCGGTCATTGCGTATTCACCGTTTACGTAGAACGCCCAGTATTTGCCGTCTTTGTCATAGTCCAGGGTAATGCCGTTGACGGTTTTGATGTACAGACCGAATTCACTGTCTTCTCCGTCCACCAGTCCCAGATCCAGCAGGGCGGCGCCCACGGTATCTTTGTCGGTTTGAACGGTAACCCCGGTTTCCGTTCCGTCAGGCGCGGTGGTGGAAAACCGGAAGCTTTTGCTGCCGCTGCCGTAGGTCTGGCCGGCAACCAGGGAAACCGTGGTGGGTTCTTCCGGAGTCTTTTCTCCACAGGCGGTCAGGCCGCAAATGAGGATCAGACAAAGCAGTATGGAAATAAACTTCTTCATAATCAAATCTCCTTTGTTTGTTGCGTAAAGCAGGATTCGCTGGGTAAAAGAGCCTTTACAGCCCGATCAAATTGTATCACGTGTGAGCCGGGAATTCAACGGGTTTCTGACAAATCCGCACCCTATTGCATTTTGGGGTAAAACAGGTATAATAGGGTCAGTTGATTCAAGCGGGGAGGCAGTGGCAAAGATGTATCAGGATCCCTTTTCTCGCTGCCATCCGGCGGTCAATTTTTGTTTTTTTCTGGCTGTGATCGGTTTCGGCGTTGTGGTGCAGCATCCGGCCTACGCGGCAGCCTCGCTGATCTGCGGAATCATTTATTACCTCATATTGCGCGGAAGACAGGGGCTATCCTTTCTGCTCGCTCTGTTAGGCTTCATGCTGGCCATTACGCTGTTGAACCCCCTGCTCAACACCTCCGGAAGGCACATCCTCTTTCGCCTTTTCGGACGGCCCTACACCCTGGAGGCGCTGTGCTACGGAGGCATTCTGGCGGTTATTTTCGCCTTAACCTTTGTCTGGTTCGGCTGCTACAGTCAGGTGCTGACCAGTGATAAGTTTACGGCTCTTTTCGGCAATCTGATTCCATCCATTTCCTTGCTTCTTGTGATGGTTCTGCGTCAAATACCGGCCTTTGCCCGGAGGGCAAAGCAGATTTCCCTGGCCCGGGGGGCCATCGGAAAGGGCAGCGGGGGGGATCAGCCGTTCCGCCAGCGGCTTGAAAGCAGCGTGGGGATATTGTCCGCGCTGACCGACTGGGCCCTGGAGGGCAGCATTGTTACAGCCGATTCCATGCGCTGCCGGGGCTACGGCTGTGCCAGACGCACCAATTTTACCCTGTACCGGCTTTCGGTCAGAGATCTGCTGCTGCTTGCCTGTATCGGCGGTCTCAGCCTTGTGGTGATGCTTGCCGGAGGCATGGAGGCATCCTATACACCCAATCTGTATTTCAGCTACATTTCCTATGGGTTCCCTGCGTATTGTCTGATGCTTCTGATCCCTCCGGTGATGTACCTGCGGGAGAGGATACTATGGAACAGATTCAAATTCGAAATCTAAGCTTTTCCTATCCGGATTCCGGCGTTGACTGCCTGAAGGATGTTTCCCTTTCCATTGAGAAAGGGGAGTTCGTTCTTCTGTGCGGAACCAGCGGGTGCGGGAAAACCACCCTTTTGCGCCATCTCAAATCCGTACTCACCCCCAGGGGGATCCGCAGCGGCGCCGTGCTTTTCCGGGGCACGCCGCTGGACCAGGTGCCGCTGGCCGGACAGTCCCAGGCAATTGGCTTTGTCATGCAGAATCCGGATGATCAGATTGTTACCGATAAGGTATGGCATGA
The DNA here is from genome assembly GCA_034099845.1 of Faecousia sp. GTDB lineage: Bacteria > Bacillota > Clostridia > Oscillospirales > Oscillospiraceae > Faecousia. The sequence continues at coordinate 6,161 of JAXEMQ010000131.1, read as the reverse complement.
GCTGGCCTTTGGTCTGGAAAATCTGGGGGTTCCCCGGGATGTGATTGGCACCCGTGTCGCGGAGATGGCCAGTTTTTTCGGCATCCAGAGCTGGTATCACCGGGAAGTCAGCCAGCTTTCCGGCGGTCAAAAGCAGCTTCTCAATCTGGCGTCCATAATGGCCATGCAGCCGGAGATTCTGACTCTGGACGAGCCAACCGGCCAGCTGGATCCCATTGCCGCCGGGGATTTTCTGAATACCCTGAAGAAAATCAACCGGGAGTTGGGCATTACGGTTTTGATCACGGAGCACCGTGCGGAGGAAATCTTCCCCGCGGCTGACCGGGTTCTGGTGATGGATGCCGGGCGGCTCATTGTTGACGCGCCTCCACGGGATGCCGGCCGGATTCTGATGGAAATGGAAAATCCCCTGGAGGATATGCTTCCGGCGCCCATGCGGATCTTCTGTAAAAGTGGCGCAGAGGGGCAGGTTCCGCTTACCGTTCGGGAGGGCAGGAACTGGCTGGACGGTATCTTTACAGGCAGTCGTCCCACCGTCACGGCGCCTGCCAAGGAGCCTGTTCCGGCGGGGGCGGAGGCGGTAAAGCTGACGGATGTCTGGTTTCGCTATGACCGCCGGTCGCCGGATGTTTTGAAAGGATTGACACTCTCCGTTCCCCAGGGCTGTCTCTATGCCATAGTGGGCAGCAACGGCGGCGGAAAATCCACCGCCCTGCGTACCGTTTGCGGAATCTGCCACCCCTATCGGGGAAAGGTGGAGGTGCTGGGAAAAGAACTGAAAAAGTACCCACCGGGCAGCCTTTTTGAGAATTGTCTGACCATGCTTCCTCAGGATCCCCGGAATCTCTTTGTCAAACAGAGCGTTGCCGGGGAGCTTGGTGAAATGAACGGGGATGTGCGGCTGCAGAAGGAGGCTGCCGCCCTGTGTGAGGTGGAGCATCTCCTGAACGCCAATCCCTATGACCTGTCCGGCGGGGAGCAGCAGCGGGTGGCCCTTGCCAAGGTCCTGCTTACAAATCCCAGGGTGCTGCTGCTGGACGAACCCACCAAGGGCCTGGATTGCTGCTTTAAAAGGCGGTTTGCCGCTACTTTGAAGGAACTGACCGGAAGGGGCATGACGGTTGTGATGGTTTCCCACGACATTGAATTCTGCGCGGAGTATGCGGATATTGCCGCCATGTTCTTTGACGGAAATGTGATTGCCTCCGGCACACCCGGCAGTTTCTTCGGAGACAACAGCTTTTATACCACCGCGGCAAACCGCATGAGCAGATCCGTTTTTGTAAATGCGGTTACGGTCCGGGATGTGGTGGAACTGCTCAGGGAAAACCGGGGAGGACAATGATGAAAAAATACCCATGGATGGACATCCTGTTCCTTTTTGTCCTGATCCCCGTTACGCTGTTTCTTGGCCGGTCCATTCCGGGCCGGTGGTATTATCTGACCAGTACGCTGGTGATCGTGGAAATCATGGTTCCGTTTTTTGCGGGCTTTGAACGGCGAAAACCGGAGGCGCGGGAGTTGGTGATCATCGGGGTTATGGCGGCTCTGGCCGCGGCATCCCGGGTTGCCTTTGCCGTGATGCCTTATTTGAAAGTGATTACCGGCATCATAATGATCACCGGCATTGCCTTTGGACCCCAGGCGGGCTTCCTCACCGGTGCGATCGGGGCATTTGCCAGCAACTTCTTTTTTGGGCAGGGCCCCTGGACACCCTGGCAAATGTTTGCCTATGGCTTTGCCGGCTTCTGGGCGGGGCTCCTGTTTCATGGTCGTCCCTCCTGGCGGAAGCCCTGGGTGCTGGGACTGTTTGGATTTTTCTCCATCCTGCTGCTGGTAGGGCCCATGCTGGACAGCTGTACCGTGTTTACGGTTCTTCCGAAGCTGACCCTTGCCAATGTGCTGCTGATATACGGCCAGGGCGTTCCCGTAAACACGATTCATGGCCTGGGGTGCGGCATGACCCTGCTGGTGCTGACAAAACCTCTGCTTCAAAAGCTCGGCAGGATCCAGCGCAAATACGGTATTCTGGAGGACAGGAAATGAGAAACCATGCGTTGTATATTTCCACCATTGACCCCATGGCCGGAAAATGGGCCCGGAAATTCGGTCTGGGTGTGGAAATCGCCCGGTTTTGCACTGCGGTCAATATGGACAGTGGATTTCCTGAATCGGACCGGATTGTTGCGGAGCAGATCAAAGGGGTTGAACGCAGAATCTTCCATGGCCCGTTTAATGAGCTTTTCCCCTGCGCGATTGATCCGAAAGCACGGAGCCTTGCCATGGACCGATTTCGGCAGGCAAGCGATCTGGCGGCCCAATACGGGGCCAATCAGATCATCTTTCATGCAGGGTTTGTACCCAATGTATATGTTCCCTGCTGGTTTACGGAGCAGTCAATTCTTTTCTGGCGGGAGTTTTTGCAGACCCAGGGACCGGACAAATGCTTCTGCCTGGAAAATGTTATGGAGGCTGACCCCCAGTGGCTAAAAGAGATTGTTTCTGAGGTGGGGGATCCCAGACTCGGCATCTGCCTGGATTTGGGCCATGCCAACGTCTGCTCCGGCATGGATGTGTTCCGGTGGATGGAATGCCTGGCACCCTGGATCCGGCATTTTCACATCCATAACAATGACGGTACCCGGGATGCCCACGGCCCCCTGGACAGCGGCAGCATTCCTATGGCCCGCTTTTTGAAAGAAGCAGTCATAGAGTGCCGGAATGCAGGCTTTACCCTGGAGGTTCAAAATGCGGAGCCGGAAATCCTGTGGCTCCTGAAAGAAAGCATATTGGAGGACTGAATTATGACATTGGAAACCTTGATTTCTTCCATCAAGCCCCTGGACCAGGAGGCAATGGAACAGGCAAGACAGCGTCAGATGTCGCTTGCGAAACCCCCCGAGAGCCTGGGACGGCTGGAGGATTTGTCTATCCAGCTATCCGGTATTACCGGTTCGGTGCACAATTCCATGGACCATCCCCACCTGCTGGTTTTCGCGGCGGACAACGGTGTGGTAGAAGAGGGTGTTTCCAGCGCGCCTCAGTCCGTAACCCTGATGCAGACCATCAACCTGACCCGGGCCAAAACCGGCGCGTCCGTCCTTGCGAAGCATTTTGGCTCCGGTATTACGGTTTGTGATGTGGGCGTAAATGCGGTGATTACCGATCCCAAGGTGTTGAATCGCAAAATTGCCATGGGGACGCAAAACATCTACTATGGCCCTGCCATGACCCGTGAACAGGCGGAGAAAGCCATTCTGATCGGCGCTGAGCTCGCCATGGAAACAAAGGCGGATGCCCTTGGTGTGGGAGAAATGGGCATCGGCAATACCACCACTTCTTCCGCCGTGCTGGCTGTGCTGCTGGGAGTTCCTGCCGAGAAGGTGACCGGCAGAGGCGGCGGTATTACGGATGAATCCTTCCGGAAGAAGAAGGAAGTCATTTCCCGGGCAATTGAAATCAACAAACCGGATCCCATGGATGCGGTGGATGTGCTGCAAAAGGTGGGCGGTTTTGATCTGGCCGCCATGTGCGGTGCCTTCCTTGGTGCGGCAGCCAGCCATCGGCCTGTGGTGATTGACGGCTTCATCTCCGTGGTTGCGGCGCTTTGTGCCGTACGGCTTTGCCCCGTGGTTCGTTCTTATCTGGTTCCCAGCCACGCTTCCTATGAGATTGGCTATCGGCTGGCCATGGAGGATCTTGGCCTGAAGCCCCTGTTCCTGCTGGGGATGCGGCTGGGAGAGGGGAGCGGATGTCCCCTGGCGTTCCAGGTGCTGTCCGCTGCCTGCGCCATCATAAATGATATGGCAACCTTTGACCAGGCCGGAATTGACGACGGGTATCTGGAAGAGATCCGGGAAGGGGACAAGTTTACCGTGGAGGGCGCCGGATGATTGTTTTCATCACCGGCGGGGCAAAAAACGGCAAGTCCTCCTATGCCCAGGATCTGGCGGTGAAGCTTGCCAGGGGTGGAAAACGCTATTACATAGCCACCATGATTCCCAGCGATGAGGAGGATCGGGAACGGATCCGCAGGCATATTGCCGACAGGGACGGTCTTGGCTTTGAGACCATTGAGTGCGGCAGGGACATTGCCTCCTGCCTGGCTCAGGCGGAGCTCCAGGGCAGCTTTTTGCTGGACAGCGTTACGGCGCTGCTGATGAATGAGCTCTATCCGAACCCCAAAACCTGGGCACTGGATCCCACAGCCCCGGAACGCTGCGAAAAGGGACTGCTGGAGCTTTGCGGAAGGGTATCCAACCTGGTTCTCGTCAGCGATTATATCTATTCCGATGCGGCGAAATACGACGAAGAGACGGAAGCCTTCCGCAAAGGGCTTGCAAGGCTGGATCGGGCCCTTGCCCGGATCGCGGATACGGTCATTGAGGTTTCGGCCGGAAATCTGATCTTACTTAAGGGAGTTTTGCCCCAATGAAACGATTGATTCACGCGTTCTGGATGTGTCAGTCCATGTTCTGCGCCATTCCCTGTCCCTGTAAAACCTGGGATGAGGAGGCGCGGTACGCGCTGCTGTGGTGCCTGCCTCTTGTTGGTTTGGAAATTGGCCTCATTTGGTGGATTTGCAGTCTTCTGTGCCTCTATTTTGGTCTACATCAGCTGATTGTGGGCCTTGTGCTGTGCACCATTCCCTTCTTTGCCACAGGCTTTCTCCATCTGGACGGCTTCATGGATGTGACGGACGCCGTGGGCTCCTGCCGGGATCTGGCCCGGCGGCGGGAGATCCTGAAGGATTCCCATGTGGGCTCTTTTGCGGTTATCGGCTGTGTGCTGCTGATCCTGTGCCAGTTTGTGTTTGCGGGTGCCGCGGCAGACTCCGCCTATCTGCGGCTGCTCATTGTCATTCCGGTGGTCAGCCGGTGCTGCAGCTCTGCGGCTGTGGCTGTTCTGCCGAAGATGTCCACCAGTCAATACGCCCGGAAGAAGGCGGGTCCGGCGGACATTCTCATCCCGGCGGCATTCCTGGTTGCTTCCTTCATCTTTGCGGTTTGGGTGGGGCCCAGGGGCGCTTTGGTGCTGCTTGCGGAGCTGGCAGGATATTGCCTGGCTCTGCGGAAAGGCTATACCTCCCTGGAAGGAATGAACGGTGATATTTCCGGCTACGCCCTGACCCTTGGAGAATTGGCTGCTCTGGGCGCGCTGGCGGTTCTGTAAGGAGAAGAATATGAACTTGATCATTGGCGGCGCCTATCAGGGCAAACGGGACTTTGCCCGCGATACGCTGAATATTCCGGAGCGGGAGATGTTTACCTGCACGGATGAAACAATCGATTTTTCCAAAGCCTGCATTGACCGGCTGGAGGACTATGTCCTTGCCTGCGTTCAGAAGGGGATCGACCCGCTGGAGCAGCTGAAAGCCCGGGATTTGGAGGACAAAACCATCATCTGCATGGATATGTTCTGCGGAGTTGTGCCCATTGATGCCCAGATGCGGTTGTGGCGTCACAGTACGGGCCTGGTTTGCCAGTACCTTTCCAAGCGGGCGGACCGGGTGTACCGCATTGTCTGCGGTTTGGAGCAGAGACTGAAATGAGCACTTTGTATCTGATACGCCACGGTAAGACCGAGGCCAATTTACAGCACCGATACTGCGGCAGTACGGATCTGCCCCTTTCGGAAATCGGCAAACAGGAGCTGCTGGATCTCCATTACGGAATTCAGAATGTCCGGTTCGTGATCAGCGGCATGCGCCGAACGGAAGAGACTCTGAAGCTGCTCTTTGGAAACGTGGAATACGAGACGGAGCCCGCTTTCCGGGAAATAGACTTCGGTGTATTCGAAATGGGCAGCTATGAGGAGCTGAAGGACAGGGAAGACTATCGCCTGTGGCTCACAGGGGATAATATGCGCAATGTACCGCCGGGAGGGGAAAGCGGAGAACAGATGACCAATCGGGTCATACAGGCCCTTCCCGGGCTCCTGAAAGGGGATACGGTGCTGGTCACCCACGGCGGAGTGATTGCGGCGATCATGGATTTTCTGTTCCCGCAAGAGGGAAAAAGCAGATACGAATGGCAGCCTGTCCCCGGACATGGCTACGCGGTTACCGGGAAAACCTACCGTCCCATCCCGTAAAAAAGGATTGACAAAACAGGGAAAATAGGATACAATATCCAAGCACTTGCGAGAGTGTTGGAATGGTA
>JAXEMQ010000292.1:0-7387 GCA_034099845.1 Faecousia sp. | reverse complement strand
CCTGGGCATCCCCGTTTCTGTGGCGGACTGTGAGCAGGAATGTACCTTCTATTTCCCTGCCGTCTGTACGGGAGAGAACCTGGTGGCCGGTGTGGTATCCACAGGCCGGGATCACCACCGAACTGCCCGGGCGGCCCGGGAGATCCGAAAGGTATTGGAGGAACTGAAATGAAAATTCGTTTTGGCAGCCGGGAGAGCAGGCTGGCGGTGATTCAGAGCCGGATGGTGATGGACGCCGTTCAGGCGGCGGAGCCCCGGGCAGAGCTGGAACTGGTGACCATGAAGACCACCGGCGACAAGATTCTGGACCGGACCCTGGACCAGATCGGCGGCAAGGGCCTGTTTGTGAAGGAACTGGATCTGGCTCTGCGGGAGGGAAAGGTGGATTTCACCGTTCACTCTCTGAAGGATATGCCCATGCAGACCCCGGAGGATCTGCCTCTGGTGGCGTTTTCCAAGCGTGCCGACCCCCGGGATGTGCTGGTGCTGCCGGAAGGGGCGGCGGAAATGGACAGGGAAAAGCCCATCGGCTGCTCCTCCCGCCGCCGGCAGCTGCAACTTCAGAAGCTCTACCCGGGCTTTGACATCCAGCCCATCCGGGGCAATGTGCAGACCAGACTCCGGAAGCTGGATGAGGGGCAGTATTGCGCCCTGGTTCTGGCGGCGGCAGGTCTTAAGCGGCTGGGGCTGGAGCACCGGATTCACCGGTATTTTTCTACGGAGGAGATTCTGCCCGCGGCGGGACAGGCCATTCTGGCGGTCCAGGCCCGGAAGGAAACCGACTCCTCGGTGCTGAAAGCCTTCCATGACGAGGATGCCGCCTGCTGCGCCCGGGCGGAGCGGGCCTTTGTCCGGCAGCTGGACGGGGGCTGCACCTCTCCGGTGGCGGCTTTTGCCCAGGTGGAGGGAGATGGGCTGACCCTCACCGGACTGTATGTGAGCCCGGATGAAACCGTTGTGCGCCGGGGTATCCTCCGGGGAGAAAAGACAAACGCGGAAAAGCTGGGCGCGGATCTGGCGCGGCGGCTGAAAGGAGAATAAGATGGGCAGCGTGATTTTGGTGGGGGCAGGCCCGGGAGATCCGGGTCTTCTGACCCAGAAGGGCCGTCAGGCCATTGAAAATGCCCAGGTGGTGGTATATGACCGGCTGGTGAGCCCCGCCATTTTGTCTCTCATCCCCAGGGACGCGGAAAAAATCAACGTGGGCAAGGAATCCAGCAACCATCTGGTGCCCCAGGAGGAAATCAACCGGATTCTTCTGCGCAAGGCCCAGGAGGACAAGCGGGTGGTGCGGCTCAAGGGCGGTGACCCCTTCCTCTTTGGCCGGGGCGGGGAAGAGCTGGAGCTGCTGGAAGCGGCGGGCATCCCCTTCCAGGTGGTGCCGGGGGTTACCTCCGCCCTGTCCGTACCCGCCTATGCGGGCATTCCGGTGACCCACCGGGATTTCTGCTCCTCCGTCCACATCATCACGGGCCATGCCCGGGCGGGGGCGGAGCTGCACATCGATTTTGAGGCCCTGCGGCGCACCGGGGGAACCCTGGTGTTCCTGATGAGCGTGAGCAGCCTGCCCAGGATCTGCCGGGGACTGCTGGATGCCGGAATGGCTCCGGATATGCCTGCCGCGGTTGTGGAGCGGGGCACGCTGCCCCGGCAGCGGAAGCTGGTTTCCACCCTGGAGAAATTGCCTTCGGAGGCGGAAAAGGCCGGGGTGAAGAGTCCCGCCATCATTGTGGTGGGCAAGGTCTGCGCCCTGTCTTCCCGGTTTGACTGGTTTGACGGTCTTCCCATGAAGGGAAAGACCGTGGTGGTCACCCGGCCGGAGGACCGCAGCGGAACCCTGACCCAAAGGCTCCGGGAGCTGGGGGCGGAGGTGGTGGACTATCCCTGCATCCGCACCGTGGCCAGGGAGGAAAACCCGGAGCTGGAGGAAGCCATGGAGAACCTCTCCCGCTACCGCTGTCTGGTGTTCACCAGCCCCGCCGGACCGGAGATTTTCTTCCGGCGTCTGCGTGCCGCGGGCAGGGATGCCCGGGCCCTTTCCGGACTGACTCTGGCGGCCATCGGTCCAAAGACAGCCAAGGCCATGGAGCGTTTTGGCGTGACCGCGGACCTGGTGCCGGAAACCTACGATTCGGACCACCTGGCAAAGGCGCTGGAAGCCGTGGAGGGCCCCGTGCTGCTGTGCCGGGCAAGCCGGGGGAGCACCGCCCTGCCGGAAATGCTGGAAAGAAAGGGAATTCCCTTTGCGGATGTGCCGGTTTACGATACGGTGTATGCCGCTCCGGCTCCCCAAAAGGTGGATGCGCTGCTGGGAGAAACGCTGCTGGTTACCTTTACCAGCGCCTCTACCGTCCGGGGCTTTGTGGAAAGTCTGCCGGGCAGGGATTTGAAGAACGTCATCGGCTGCTGCATTGGCAAACAGACGGAAGCGGAAGCAAAAAAATACGGGCTTGCCACCGTGGTTTCTCAGGAAGCCACCATGGAATCCCTGGTGGAATGCATTCTGGGCGCACTGTGACAATCTGAAAGCAAACTAGAAATTTATTATAATTGACAATTGACAATGAAGGAATCCCCTGCGGGGATGATTCAAAAGTATGTTTGTTCATGGACAAAACACGATGAAACCCCTATATTTTTGAGAAATAGGATCAAATTCATCCTGAAGGGATACCACAACTGTCAACTGTCAATTGTTAATTGTCAATTCGATAAATCCAACTTTGTACCTCTCTCACCCTGTTTCAGAATAAAGGAAGGAATCTATCATGGAAATGACCATCCGTCCCCGCAGGCTCCGTTCCTGCGACAATCTGCGCCGTATGGTGCGGGAGACCCGGGTATCCCCCGAGAGCCTCATCTATCCCCTGTTCCTCATTGAGGGCGAAAACATCAAAGAGCCCATCCCCTCCCTGGAGGGCCAGTACCGCTATTCCCCGGACCGGGTTTGCGAGGAGATCGAAGAGTGCCTCAAGTGCGGTGTCAGCCGGGTGCTGCTGTTCGGCATCCCCGCCCACAAGGACAGTGTGGGCTCCTCTGCCTGGGATCCCAAGGGCGTTGTCCAGCAGGGCATCCGGGCCATCAAGGAAAAGTACCCGGAAATGTACATCATCACCGACGTGTGTATGTGTGAGTATACGGATCACGGCCACTGCGGCATCCTCTGCGACCACACTGTAGACAACGACAAAACCCTGGAGGTCCTGGCCAAAACGGCCCTTTCTCATGTTCAGGCCGGTGCCGACATGGTGGCCCCCTCCGATATGATGGATGGACGCATTGCCGCCATCCGTCATATTCTGGACGAAAACGGCTTTGTGAATACCCCCATTATGTCCTATTCCGCCAAGTATGCCTCCGCTTTCTACGGCCCCTTCCGGGACGCCGCCGGTTCCGCCCCCGCCTTTGGGGACCGCCGGGGCTACCAGATGGATCCCCACAACCGAAAGGAGGCCATGAAGGAGTGCGCTCTGGACGTGGAGGAGGGCGCCGATATTCTGATGGTCAAGCCCGCCCTGAGCTATCTGGACATCATCCGGGAGTGCAGCGATGCCTTTGACCTGCCCATGGCCGCCTACTCCGTCAGCGGAGAGTACGCCATGATCAAGGCTGCCGGGAAGCAGGGGCTCATCGACGAGCATCGGGTCATGTGCGAAAGCGCTCTGTCCATCTACCGGGCCGGGGCGGATATTCTCATCACCTACTTTGCCAAGGAGCTGGCCCAGGCCATGAAGAAAGGGGAGCTGGGTTAAATGACACGTTCCGAAGCCCTCTTTGCCCAGGCCCAGACGGTCATGCCCGGCGGTGTCAACTCTCCCGTCCGTGCCTGCCGCAGCGTGGGCACCTATCCCCGCTTTCTGGAAAAGGGGATGGGAAGCCACGTCTGGGATGTGGACGGAAACGAATATGTGGACTTTATCTGCTCCTGGGGGCCCCTGATCCTGGGCCACTGCCAGGAGGATGTGGAAAAGGCCGTGGCCGAATCCATTCGGAAGGGCCTGAGCTTTGGCGCCCCCACCGCTGTTGAAGTGGAGATGGCGCGGCTTGTCTGCGAAATGACCGGTGTGGAAATGGTCCGGATGGTGAATTCCGGTACCGAGGCGGTGATGTCCGCCCTGCGCCTTGCCCGGGGGGCTACCGGCCGCAGCAAGATCATCAAGTTCGCGGGCTGTTACCACGGTCACTCCGATTCCATGCTGGTAAAAGCCGGTTCCGGCGCCCTGACCGGCGGCGCTCCCGACTCTGCCGGTGTGCCCAAAGAGATGGCGGAGGACACCCTGACGGCGGATTACAATGATCTGGGTAGCGTTCGTACCCTGTTGGAAGCCAACCGGGGCCGGGTGGCTGCCGTTATCGTGGAGCCTGTGGCAGCCAATATGGGCGTGGTGCCCCCCAAGCCCGGCTTTTTGCAGGGCCTGCGGCAGCTGTGCGATGAATTCGGCTCCCTGCTGATTTTTGACGAGGTCATCACCGGCTTCCGGCTGGCCCCCGGCGGCGCCCAGGAATACTATGGCGTCCGGGCGGATCTGGTGACCTACGGCAAGATCATCGGCGGCGGTATGCCCGTTGGCGCCTACGGAGGCAGCCGGAGGCTCATGGAGCTGGTAGCGCCCCTGGGCCCCGTGTATCAGGCGGGCACCCTGTCCGGCAACCCCGTTGCCATGGCGGCGGGTCTTACCCAGCTGAAGCTGCTGAAAGCCCATCCGGAGGTTTACGAGAACCTGGAGCGCCGGGGCGCCATGCTCCAGGCGGGGCTGGAGGAAGCCCTGAAGGGAATGGATGCCCAGGTAAACCGGGTGGGGTCGATTCTCACCGTATTCTTTACCAAAGAGCCGGTTACCGGCTATGCCCAGGCAAAGAGTTCCGATCTGGAGAAGTTTAAAACCTGGTATCAGGGTCTGCTGAGCCAGGGCATTTACGCCGCCCCCAGCCAGTTTGAGGCCATGTTCCTGTCGGATGCCCATACGGACGCGGACATCCAAAAGGCCATTGCCGCCGCCTATATTGTCACCACCGGCAAGGGGGCCATCCGGTCCGTGCCGGAAAAGGATGCGGTGCCGGCCCTTTCGGAACGGGCGAAATAAACGGAGAGAGGGGACCTATATGACCATTCGTCAGGCTCTGCCCGGAGACAGGGGTTCGATCCCCTCCAGAAACAGCCGCGTTTTCTCCTGAATGTCCGCGTATTTGAGATAGACCACGTTGAATTCTCGGACAACGTGCTTGCCCCGCATGGAAAATTTGGCAAGCTCCGGGTCGGAATCGGCGAGAATGCTGTATACAAAGGAAACCCCCAGCCCCTGCTTTACCAGATCCAGAATGATGTTAAAGCTGGAAATGCAGATGTGCCGCTGAAACCGCTGCAGGGACTCGTTGTAGCCCAGCAGCTCCTGCTCCAGAATGGCCCGGGTGCCGGAGCCGTCCTCCCGGTGGATGATGGTTTCCTCCAGCAGCTCTTCAATGGTCACCTCCCGGCCCGCGAAAGGATGGTCCCTCCGGCAGATCCCCACAAAGGGCTCTCTGTGCAGCAAGAAGCTATCAAACCGTGTCTTATCAAAAAAGCCCTCCACAACCGCGAAATCCAGTTCGTTTTCCTCCAGCAGCCGGAGCAGATGCTTGGTATTGTCCACGATCAGGGTCAGGGCGTGGTCCGGACTCTGAAGATACCGGCGGATGTGGGCTTTCAGATAGTAGTCGCCGATGGTTTTGGTGGCCCCCACCCGCAGGGTGCGAATGGGACTGTTTTCCAGCTTTTGCAGCAGATCCTGCTCCTGCAGCTTTGCCGCCCGGGCGTACCGCTCCAGAATGACCGCCGCCTCTGTTTTCACCAGACGGCGGTTTTCATATTGGAAGAGCTTCCGGCCGTATTGGGTTTCCAGGTGGTGAATCTGCTGGGTGACAGCGGGCTGGGAGATGTGCAGAAGGTCCGCGGTTTTCCGGTAATTCATCTGTTCGCAAAGGGTCAGAAAGGTGTCCATCCGGTAGTCCAGCATTTCCATCACTCCATAAAAAATTATAATCAATTCATAAGTATTGACAAGTTGATTTTATCATATCTCCGTGATACAATCAAGTCATCGGAAATGGAAATCGGTTCCATCCCAGGCCCCCAAACGGATGGATTCAAACAAGAAAAAGGAGCGATGGAAATGAACATTGTTGTCATTGGCGGCGTTGCCGCCGGTACCAAGGCCGCTGCGAAGCTGCTGCGTCAGGATCGCACCGCCCAGGTCACCGTCTACACCAAGAGCACCGACATTTCCTATGCCGGCTGCGGACTGCCCTACTATGTGGGCGGCGACATCGAAACCCGTGACGAGCTGATCGTCAATACCCCCGAGCGCTACATGGGCCTTACCGGCGCCCAGGTCAAAACCGGCATGGAAGCCACCAAGGTGGATCCCGCTGCCAAGACCGTGACCTTTGCCAGCGGCGAGGTGGTCTCCTACGACAAGCTGGTCATCGCCACCGGCGCGGCGCCCTTCGTTCCCAATGTGCCCGGCAAGGACCTGCCCGGCGTGTTCACCATGCGTACCCCCGATGACGCCATCGGTCTGCGCAGCTATGTGGACGAAAACAAGTGCCGCAGCGCGGTTGTGGTGGGCGCCGGCTTCATCGGCCTGGAAATCGCCGAGAATCTACTCAAGAAGGGCCTGAAGGTCACGGTGGTGGACATGGCCTCCCAGGTGATGCCCAATCTGTTTGACGCCGAGGTTGCCGACTACATCCGCCGTCAGCTCCAGGCCAAGGGCATCCGGGTGGTTACCGGCGCGGGCCTTGAGATGGTTCTGGGCGGCGAGAAGGCCACCGGCATCCGTACCGCTGTGGGCGGCTTTGAGGGTGACGTGGTGGTGATGGCCATCGGTGTCCGTCCTGCCACCGCCTTCCTGAACGATTCCGGCGTGGAGATGTTCAAGGGCACCATTGTGGTGGACAAGTTCCAGAAGACCAATCTTCCCGATATTTACGCCGTGGGCGACTGCGCCATGGTCTACAACCGTCTGACCGGCAAGGGCCAGTGGTCCGCCATGGGCTCCACCGCCAACATCACCGGCCGGCTCCTGGCCAAGAATCTGACGGGGGAAGCCGCTCCCTACGGCGGCTGTCTGGGCACCGGTGTGGTGCGTCTGGCGGATGGGCTCAATGCCGGCCGCACCGGTCTGACCGAAGAGCAGGCCAAGGCTGCGGGCTACGATGCCATCGCCGTCACCTGCGTCACCGACGACAAGGCCCACTACTATCCCGATGCGGCTTCCTTTGTGACCAAGCTGATTGCCGACAGGGAAAGCCACAAGCTGCTGGGCATCCAGGTGCTGGGCGGCGGCAGTGTAGACAAGATGGTGGACATCGCCGTGGCCGGTATCTCCATGGGCGCCAGGGTAGAAGA
>JAXEMQ010000289.1:0-3174 GCA_034099845.1 Faecousia sp. | reverse complement strand
GAATCTGCAGGAGATGGCAGAACGGTTCCGGAAGCGGGAAGGGCATTATCCCAGCCGCATTCTGGCGGACAAGATCTACCGAAACCGTGAGAATCTCAGTTATTGCAAGGAACACGGAATCCGGCTATCCGGTCCGGCACTGGGTCGCCCAAAGAAGGGCGAAACCAGAGATAAGGCGCAGGATTACCGGGATGAGTGTGAGCGTGTAGAAGTGGAGCGCAGATTTAGCTTGGCGAAGCGCAAATGCGGCATGGGGCTGGTGACCGCAAAACTGCGGGAAACCGCTGCCCATGTGATTACTATGTCCGTTTTGGTGCTGAATCTCCGCAAGATTCAGTGCGTCTTTTTGAAGCTGCTTACATATCTGCTGGCTATTTTCGTGCCCGCCGAAAAATGGGCTATTGTTCAGTAGCCATTACCTACGAAATTCCCTTCACAAAAAAGCCGCCTCCGGGCAGAGGCGGCTTTTCGATGTTATTCCGCTTTCTTTGCGGTTTTTCTGGTTCGCGTGGTCTTGGGCGCTTTTTTGGTCCCGGAAGGGATCTCCGGCTTGGCATCCTGGGGCGCTGGGGCTTCTTCGGCCGTTTCCGCGGGAAGCACTCGGATTTCTCCCTCCTTCAGCACCAGAGCGGACCGGGCAGGGAGGTACAGGGAAATCACGGAATTGCCTTTTTTATCCACAATGGCAGGGTAGGGCACATTGCCGATGAGACCCTGGCCGCCGTATTTGGGATCGTCGGTATTCAGCACCACTTCATAGTCCGCGATATGGGGAAGGCTCACCTTTACGTCCGTAAAGGACTGGGTGGGGTTGAAATTAAAGGCAAACATCAGGCCCCGGCGGTAGAACACAATGATTTTCTTTCCGTTGTCGTGGAACCGCAGATCACCGAAGCGCATCTTGAACAGGTCCACGCTCTTTGCCAGACAAATCATATCCTGGTCGAATTCACCCAGCCACTGATACTTCAGGTAGCCGTTGTCCCGCAGGCTCCACTGACGGCGGCAATAGTGGAAGCTCCAGCCATTTCCTTCCCGGGGGAAATCGATCCATTCCGGGTGGCCGAACTCGTTGCCCATGAAGTTGAGGTAGGCTTCGCCGCCCCCTGCCAGGGTGTACAGGCGGATCATTTTGTGCAGGGCGATGGCCCGGTCAATGGTCAGGTTGTGGGTGGCCTTGTCCATATCGGTGTACATGGCGGCGTCGGCCAGGCGGAAGATCATGGTCTTGTCGCCCACCAGAGCCTGGTCGTGGCTCTCCACATAGGCCACGGTGTCCTCACCGGGTCGGCGCATACACATGCTGCACCACATACCGAAAATGTCCCAGTCCTCATCCCGCTGTTCCTTCACGGTGCGGATCCACATATCGGGAAGGCCCATGCCCAGCCGGTAGTCAAAACCAATGCCGCCGTCCGCAATGGGCAGGCACATACCGGGCATACCGGACATATCCTCCGCAATGGTTACGGCATTGGGGTTTACCTCCCGGATCAGCTGATTGGCCAGCTGCAGGTAGGTGATGGCCTCCGTATGGGTGTTGTAGGAGAAATACTTGCTGTTGGTGTTGAAATCCGTGCCCAGACCGTGGTCGTGGTAGAGCATGGAGGTGACACCGTCAAACCGGAAGCCGTCAAAATGGTATTCGGTCATCCAAAATTTCAGGTTACTCAGCAGGAAATGGATGACACCGGTCTTGCCATAGTCAAAGCACTTGGTGTCCCAGGCGGGATGATCGCCCTTGCCGCCGTCATGGAAGAACTGCCAGGTGGTGCCGTCAAACATATTGATGCCCTCGGCAGTGTTCTTTACGGCGTGGGAGTGGACCACGTCCAGCAGGACACACAGACCCATCTCATGGGCCTTGTTCACCAGATATTTCAGATCCTCGGGCCTGCCGAACCAGCTGGAGGCGGCATAGAAGTTGGCCACCTGATAGCCGAAGCTGCCGTAGTAGGGGTGCTCCATTATGGCCATGAGCTGCACGGTATTGTAGCCCGCCCGCTTGATTCGGGGAAGCACCAGATCCGCAAACTCCCGGTAAGTACCTACCTTGCCCTCTTCCTGGGCCATGCCTACATGGGCCTCATAAATGTACAGGGAAGGCTCCCGGCGGAAATTCTGATCCGTCCAGGCAAAGGACTTCTGATCGTCCGTAACCTCGCAGACCCATTCCACAGTGTCCTTCTGCTGGACCACCCGGCGGGCATACAGGGGGATATGCCAGCTGCGCTGCATGAAGGCATCCACCACTGTTTTGACCTTGCAGCCCTCCCACAGGGCATCGTCACCGGGGAGGAACAGCTCCCAGTTGCCGTTTCCAACCGGTGTCAGGGGATGGGAGGTGGCATCCCAGTTGTTGAATTCTCCGGTGAGGTACAGCTGGTAGGCGCTGGGGGCCCATTCCCGATAATACCAGCCGCCGTCTACATGGTGGAAGCCGAAGTATTCGTAAGCGTTGGCAAATTCGTTCAGGCTCTGTCCCTGGGAAAGGATTCTGTTCAGGGTATCCTGATACAGACGCATCCGCAGATCAATGTCTCCGGCAAAGTCCTTTAATTGGGGATTCAGTTCCAGGATTCGATACATATCCAAGTCTCCTCTCAAAAGGCTTGGTATTTTTGCATAGTCCAAGCCTTTGCTGTATGTGATAATTGTAAAAGATCTACAGCCTTGTGTCAACTGTTAAAACAAATTTGCCCCAGGAAAGGCCTCACCGGTTACACACCAAGTCGGCCCCAATCTTTATTCCTGTCCCTTTGGCCTTTTTCCCGGCAGGCTTCCTGGGTTGCCCAGATGCGGATGGTATTCACAGGATCCTCGCAGGGAAAATCATTGTCAATGATAAACCGGTTCAGCCGGGCAATGCGTTTTTCATAGTCCTTTGGAAACTCCTTCATCACGGTCAGAATATCCTGGCGGCTCAGAAAGGCGTTGGGGTATTTGGCCTGTAGGACGGAGGGCTCGGGATGGGAAAACGCATTTTCATTATGATTTCCATTTTCATTTTCATTCTCATATAAATTCTTATTCTTATTTTCATTCTCATTCTCAGCTTCCGTTGCTGAGCGATCCTCGGCATTTGCTTCTTTCCGGCTTTTCCCGGAGGAGAGCCCGCCCTTCCGTCCGGCCTCCGCCCGTTTCTGGCAGATTTCCAGGTATTTGGCCTTGTCC
>JAXEMQ010000128.1:0-4573 GCA_034099845.1 Faecousia sp. | reverse complement strand
TTCTTGCACAGGTAGCGGCCATAGAAGACATAACCGCAGATCAGAACGGCAATGCCGATCAACAGAAGTACGAGACCGTTCATAGATTAGTTTGCTCCCTTCTTTTCCTTTTTCCCGGAACCAAAATTCTGTTCCAGGTTTTTCCGTGCTTCCCGTCCTGCTGGGTTAGACAAGAAGCTGTTTGTGGACACTTCCATAGCCGCCACATGGTATTCCATCCAGCCGTGGAACATCATGCGGTAGTTTTTCCGGTAGCGGGTACGCGTCAATAGCTTTTTCGCTTCCGGATCAATGGTATTCGCCAGCACCACCAGTGTCACAAAAGAGCACATATGCTCTTTGGAGGGCCGAATTCTGGAAAGGCCTGCCTGCTTTGTCAGCTCGATATGCTTTTTCAGGGCAGGTGCGTCCAGATGATCCGTCACCAGAAAGGTTACGTATTCGTGCTGCTCTACGGCAGACAGAACGTGCTGCCTGGAAATCAGATAGTTCTCATCCCGCAGGAAATAGGTAGCTGCGGCAGGGTAGGGAAATCCGGCAATCTCCACATCCCGTTCAATATCATAGAGGTGAGAATAGACATCAAGCAGTCTGTTCAGCTTGTCTTGCAGGGTCGGCTCCATATCGTTTCCTTTCTAAATTGGTGTTCCGCGGAGGTGCGGACGAGATAGCAATTGGGATTATACACCAAAAATGTTTTCTTGTGAAGTACATATGTCCATGAAATGAACGATTTGTGAACTTATAACAAAACTATGAATATAGAATTCGACAATCTTCATCACTTTGTATGTTTGTTTGCAAAGAAATCTCCGCAGGAAGAAGACAAGTGGGTTCTTCCTGCGGAGATGGTATCTGTTTGTTGAAGATTTGGAAATCTGCCTTTTTACTTCGCGGGCTTGAAGCTGTCCTTCAGGCTGACGGAGCGGTTGAAGACCAGGTGGGAAGGTCCGGAGTCCTTGCTGTCGGGGCAGAAGTAGCCCAGACGCATAAACTGATAGGATTCACCCTTCCGGGCATTGGCAAGGGACGCCTCCGTCTTGCACCCCTGGAGCACCTCCAGGGAGTTGGGGTTCAGGCAGCTCAGGAAATCCTTTCCGGCGGCATCGGGGTCGGGATCATCAAAAAGATTGCTGTACTGACGGACCTCGGCATCGCAGCAGTTGTTCGCGTCCACCCAGTGAATGGTGGCGCCTTTAATTTTTCTGCCGTCGGCGGGATCGCCGCCCTTGCTTTCGGGATCATAGGTGGCAAGCACCTCTGTCACGTTGCCCTGATCGTTGGTGACGCAGCCGGTGCACTTGATCACATAGGCGCCCTTCAGGCGGCACTCGGGGCCGTCGGGGTACAGGCGCTTGTATTTGGGAATGGGCTGGGCAAGGAAATCGTCGGCTTCGATCCACAGATCCCGGGAGAAGGTAATTTCACGGGTGCCGGCCTCCGGGTCGTTGGGATTGTTCTCAACCCGGAAGGTTTCGCTCTGACCTTCGGGATAGTTGGTGATGGTGAGCTTCACAGGCTTCAGAACCGCCATAACCCGCTTTGCGGTTTCGTTCAGGTCTTCCCGCAGGCAGTGCTCCAGGAAGGCGTACTCAATGGTATTGGGAGACTTGGCAACACCTACCCGGTCGCAGAAGTTCCGGATGGAGGCGGGGGTGTAGCCCCGGCGGCGCAGACCGCACAGAGTGGGCATCCGGGGATCGTCCCAGCCGGAAACATAGCCGTTCTCCACCAGCGCGCGAAGCTTGCGCTTGCTCAGCACGGTGTGGTCGATGCCCAGCCGGGCAAACTCAATCTGACGGGGCTTGCTGGGGACAGAGACATGCTCGATGACCCAGTTGTACAGGGGCCTGTGATTCTCAAACTCCAGAGAGCACAGGGAGTGGGTCACGCCCTCCAGGGCGTCCTGAATGGGGTGGGCAAAGTCGTACATGGGGTAGATGCACCACTTGTCGCCCTGACGGTGATGGTGCATATGCCGGATGCGGTAGATGACGGGGTCGCGCATATTGAAGTTGCCGGAGGCCAGGTCGATCCTGGCGCGCAGGGTGTATTTGTTGTCCTCAAATTCCCCGGCACGCATCCGGGCGAACAGGTCCAGGCTTTCCTCTATGGGGCGGTCCCGGTAGGGGGAGACGGCAGGGGTGTTCAGGTCGCCCCGGAATTCCTTAAACTGCTCGGGGGTCAGCTCGCATACATAGGCCAGTCCCTTTTTGATGAGCTCCACGGCATACTCGTAGTCTTTTTCAAAGTAATCGGAACCGTAGAAAAACCGGTCGCCCCAGTCAAAGCCCAGCCAGTGAATGTCTTCCTGGATGGCTTCCACAAACTCCACGTCTTCCTTGGTGGGGTTGGTGTCGTCCATACGCAGGTTGCACAGGCCGCCAAACTTTTCGGCGGTGCCGAAGTCAATGATCAGGGCCTTGCAGTGGCCGATATGCAGGTAGCCGTTGGGCTCCGGCGGGAACCGGGTGTGAACGGTTTTGCCTGCGAACCGGCCGCCTTCGGCAATATCTTCTTCAATAAAAGCGTGGATGAAATTCTTGCTTTCCGTAATCTCAGCCATTTGGAATCCTTCCTCTCTTTTGGTGGCATTTCGATAATATGTTATTATAACCCATTGCCGCGGCAAATGCAACCGAAAACATTTTTTCGCCGCCGCTTTTGGACAAAAGTGTAAAAATCCTGCCGTGCCGTTCACCGGAATATGAAATAATTGAGAAATCTAAGAATTAGTGGTTGTCAATTTGGCGTTTGTACGTTAAAATAGGGTAGACGATGTATGGGGTTACTGCGCCCCGACAGAGAGAAGGAGTGAATCGATTTGTCTCAAATCAAATACAAACGCATTCTGCTGAAGCTCAGCGGTGAAGCCCTGGCAGGTGATCAGCACCGGGGCTTGGACTATAGCGTGATCCATCCCGTTTGCGAGGCCATCCGGCAATGCCGGGAGATGGGCGTGCAGATTGGTCTGGTCATTGGCGGCGGCAATTTTTGGCGCGGCGTGAAGGACGGTGCCGACAAGATGCAGCGTTCCCATGGGGATGCCATGGGTATGCTGGCAACGGTCATGAACTCCATTGCCATGGCAGATGCCCTGGAACAGCACGGTGTTTCCGCCCGGGTCCTTTCCGCGGTGGAAATGAACAAGTTTGCCGAGTATTTCACCAGAGATACCGCCGACCGCTACCTGAACGAGGGAAAGGTTGTGATCTTCGCTGCCGGCACCGGCAATCCCTATTTCTCCACCGACACCGGCGCCGTGCTCCGGGGCGTGGAAATTGAGGCCGATGCCATTCTGATGGCAAAGAACGTGGACGGCATCTATTCCGCCGACCCCAATACCGACCCGACCGCCGTCAAGTTTGACGAGCTGACCTATGACGAGGTCCTGGCCCGCCATCTGAAGGCCACCGACACCACCGCCATGACGCTGGCTATGGATAACCACATGACCCTGGTGTGCTTTGCCCTGGCAGATCCCCAGAATATCCTCCGCGTTGTCCGCGGAGAAAAAATCGGAACCATTGTGAAGGAGGATTAACCCAATGAGCGTAGATTTTAAGGAATATTCCAGAAAGATGGAACGGACCCTTTCCCACCTGGGGGAGGACTTTGATGCCGTTCGCGCCGGCCGCGCCAATGCCAAGGTTCTTGACCGGATTACCGTGGAATACTATGGCAGTGACACCCCGCTGAACGGCGTTGCCACCATTTCTTCTCCGGATGCCCGTACCCTGGTGATCACGCCCTGGGACACCAAGCTGCTGAAGGAAATCCAGAAGGCCATTCAGATTTCCGACCTGGGCATCAACCCCCAGAACGATGGCCGTGTGATCCGTCTGGTCTTCCCCCAGCTGACGGAGGAGCGCCGTAAGGATCTGTCCAAGCAGGTCAAAAAATACGCGGAGGATGCCAAGGTTGCCATGCGGAACATCCGCCGGGATGGCATGGACTATGTGAAAAAGCTGAAGAAGAACAGCGAAATCACCGAGGATGACCAGAAGAAGGCTGAGAAGGACCTGCAGGATATGCTGGATCAGTATATCAAGAAGGTGGATGCCGCCCTGGCCGCAAAGGAAAAGGAACTGATGTCCATCTGACACGCCCTGGGATGAATCCTCGAAAAACCGAATCGGTTCGCCGCCTGCGGGCGGCGAACTGTGCGAGGCCAAGAAATTGCATTGGGTGAATAGCCCCCCGATGTTGTTTCCATTATGTAGAAAGAGGTGCTTGCATGGCACAAACGAATGAATTGGCACCGCCGCGGCATATCGCCATCATCATGGACGGCAACGGCCGCTGGGCCAAGAAACGGGGCCTGCCCCGTACAGCGGGCCACAGTGCCGGAGCAGAGGCGTTCCGCCGGATCGCGAACTATTGCCGCACCCTGGGTGTGGAATACCTGACCGTTTACGCCTTCTCTACGGAGAACTGGAAACGTTCCCAGGAGGAGGTGGGCGGCATTATGCTGCTGCTGCGCCGGTATCTGGAGGAAGCCATTTCCGATATGGAAAAGAACAAGGTTCGCTTCCGATTCTTCGGGGATCTGACAAGGCTGTCTCCCCAGCTG
>JAXEMQ010000279.1:0-11515 GCA_034099845.1 Faecousia sp. | reverse complement strand
GAGCATAACCAGCCAGCTGACAACCAGAGTCTGGGTCAGGTGTACGGTACCCAGAAGCGGAACGTTTTCAAAGGTGGCAAGAATCCTTGCGCCATTGATTGACATTTCCATAGGAGTATCACCTCATTCAGAAATTTCTTTTATACTTCAAAGGGGCCGGGGACGTCTTCTTCCGTCTCAGGCTCCTGAGGCGCAGGTGCAGGAGCGGCTTTTGGAGTCGGATCTTCTTTTGGGAAAAGTTTTCCCCGAAACTGCAGGTAGTAAATCACCACATTGGGGAAAAACAGCGGAATGGCGGCAGCCAGAACGTTGATGCCGGGAATCAGGAAGGCGGCTACCACCCAGAGAATCTGAATGATTTTGCGCAGATTGTAGCTGCCACGAACCTTCGCTTTCATCAGTTTTTCATCCGTGATTCCGGTGGCATTCTGAATCATCAGGCACATCAGGGCAAAATTGAGAATCCCCATCAGGGTACCGCCAAGGGTTCCGGTGACAATCCGATAGCTGAACCGTCCGATACCGAAGATTCCGAGTAGCCAGAATAAGGCGATTTCCAACACAGCGCAGACGGCACTGCCTACAGCAATTCGCTTGAGTTCTTTGCGGGACGCAGGTTGCAGGATCATGTATCGTTTCTCCTTTTGAACAGGGCGTTAGTCATGGCTGTTGAAGCTTACACCGGGATCGCGGGATTCCTTCTTGTGGCCCGAAGAGGCCAGCATGGCCCTTATGGTATCCCGAAAGCCGATGGCTGCGGTGACAAGACCGCATACAATTCCGGCGGCTATGACCCAGCCGCCCCAGCCGCAGCTGTCCCGGAGCCAGACAGCCAGCATAAGAAACAGAATCAGGGGGAATACAACGCTGATGGCAAACTGGGGAATCCAAATCAGCAAACTCCATTCTTTCACGGCAGTCCCTCCTTATGACTCTCATTGTACCGCATTGCCGGGGTAGTTTCAAGTAAAATTATTGATCAATATGTAAAATGTGACCAAAATCAGAAAGCATTTTTGCCGTGCCATCTTTATGAAACGGAAATTCATCTTGAAACCGTATCTCATTTTTAATATAATACTATAAACTGAAAAGAAAGAAAAATGTTCTTCGTCCGAATTTTGGACACAGTCAAAGAGAATTATGCGTATCCGCCTGCCGGGCACGCAGAAAAGAGGATATGGGTTTGGCACAGGAATTGGAGATTTTACAGGGAACCATTCAGGCGGTTGTTTATCAGAATTATGACAATGGCTACAGTGTACTCAGGCTCAATACGGGAGAACCTCAGGCGGTTACGGTGGTGGGAACGATCCCGCTTCCCGTCGTTGGAGAAAGACTGATGGTTACCGGAAAGTGGAGCACCCATTCCAGTTACGGGAAGCAGTTTGAAGCGGAGTTTCTGGAACGGCTGATGCCCCAGACGGTTTCCCAGATTCAGACCTATCTGTCCGGCCGGATTATCAAGGGCATCGGGCCCAGAATGGCCGCCCGGATTGTTGCGCATTTTGGGGAACAAACCCTGGAGATCATGGAGCGCGATCCGAAACGCTTGTCGGAAATCAGCGGTATTTCCGAAACAAGAGCTCAGCAGATCGGGGAAGAATTCCGTACTCAGGTGGGAATGCGTCAGCTGATGGAGTTTTTCACCATGCATCAGCTTCCTGCGGAGCTGGCTCTGCGCGCATACAAAATATTCGGCGACAGTACGGTGGAGCTGCTATACGATGATCCCTATCTGTTAACGGAGGAGGGGCTGGAAGCACCTTTTGGCGCGGTGGATCGCTTCGCGATTGAACTGGGGGTGGATGGGGACGATCCCCGACGGGTGGAGGCCGGCATTCTGTTTCAGCTGGAATACAATCTGACGGTGGGACACAGTTTCCTGCCGGAAAGCAAGCTGCTGGCATCAACCTGTCAGCTGCTCTCTCTGGAACCGGATACGGTGGCCCAGGGGATTGCCCGGCTTTTGGAAGCGGGGCGGCTGGTACGTTCCGGTCTGGCAGGCATAACCGTGGATTATCTTCCCGCACTGTATGAGGCGGAGATCTACTGTACGCAGCGGTTGAAGGAACTGGCGAAAAAGGCCTTTGCCGAGCCGGACGATCTGGAAAGCAGGATCTGTCAGGTGTCCAGGGAAAGCGGAATCACTTACTCTCAGGAACAGCTCCGGGCCATTCGGGACGCGGCCACATCGGGACTTTTGCTGATTACCGGCGGCCCCGGCACTGGTAAAACCACTCTGCTGAACGGAATTCTGAATCTGCTTGGGAATATGCAGCTCAAGTGCCTGGTCGCCGCCCCTACCGGACGGGCCGCAAAACGGATGACCGAGGTTACGGGGGAAGAAGCATCGACGATTCACAGGCTCCTGGAGGCTGGGGTGGACCAGAATACCGGGAAAATGTTTTTTGCCCGGGATGAGGAAAATCCATTAAAGGCTGATGTGGTGATCGTAGACGAAATGTCTATGGTGGACATCCGGCTGCTGCACAGTCTTTTGAAGGCCATTCCAAAAGGGAAGCGGCTGATTCTGGTGGGGGATCCCGACCAGCTGCCGCCGGTTGGCCCCGGTTTTCCCTTCAGCGATATGCTCCGCAGCGGGTGTTTGCCCACGGTGCGGCTGACGGAGATTTTCCGGCAGGCCCAGGAAAGTCTGATTGTAATGAATGCCCACAGGATCAATCAGGGAGAGGCGCCGGAGCTGAAAAATGTGAAAAGCGACTTCTTTTTTATGCGGCGCGGCTCGGAATCGGAAATCAGCAGTCTGATTCGTGACTTGTGTACAACCAGGCTCCCCAGAAATATGGGGATTCATCCATCGGATATTCAGGTGCTGTCTCCAACCAGGAAAGGAAATGTGGGGACGGCTTCTCTGAACAAACTGCTGCAAGCCGCTTTGAATCCTCCGGCTCCGGATAAAAAGGAGCATATGTATGCGGATGTCTGTTTCCGGGAAGGGGATCGGGTTATGCAGATCCGGAATAACTATGACATCATGTGGAAGAAAACAGACGGCACCGCGGTGGGTACGGGCATTTTCAATGGAGATGTGGGCACCATCCTGGAAATAGATCTGAACCAGGAAACCGTTACGGTGCTCTTTGATGATAAGACAGCGGCGTACGATTTTACCCAGTTGGGGGAATTGGAGCCGGCCTTTGCGATTACGGTACATAAGAGTCAGGGCAGCGAATACCGGGCGGTTATTCTGACGGCATGGGGCGGTTCCCCGTATCTGCTCACCAGAAGTGTTCTGTATACAGCAATCACCCGGGCGAAGGAGCTGCTGATCATTGTTGGCAGGGAAGAGACGGTGCTGGCAATGACGGCCAACGCGCAGAAGAACAAGCGCTACACCGGGCTAAAGCTGCGTCTGCAGGGGAGAGCGGAATGAGGCTGTGGTACTGGATACTGGACCTGCTTTTTCCGCCCAAATGCGCACTGTGCCGCAGAATTCTTCAAAAGAACGAGACGGATTTTTGCGTGCAATGCCGGGTAGAAGCGCCTCTGTTCCCGGAATTATCCGGGAATATGCATCCTTCCGGAAAAACCAGACTGCAATTTCTTGACAGTTTCACTGCTGTCTGGTACTATAAAGAGAACGTGAGAAACGGGATTCTGCGGCTCAAGTTTCACGGCGGCACCGCTTTGGCCGGTCCTTATGGCAGGATGCTGGCCATGAAGCTGTATCAGTGCCGCAGAGAAAGCTTTGATCTCATAACCTGGGTGCCGGTCAGTGCCAGACGCCGCCGAAAGCGGGGCTACGATCAGGCGGAGCTTTTGGCCAGATCTGTATGTACCGAGCTTGGATACAAACCGGTTTGCCTGCTGAAGAAGCTTCGGGACAATCCGGCTCAGTCAGGTCTTCGCGGAGAGCAGCGCAAAGCAAATGTGCTGGGTGCCTATGGGGTTTGTGGAAAGACAGACATACATGGCAAGCGGATCCTGCTCATTGACGATGTGTTTACCACCGGCGCCACTGCGGAGGAGTGTGCCCGTGTGCTGAAAACCGCCGGAGCCTCGTCGGTGCACTGCGGCGCGGTGGCTGCGGCGCAAAAGGAAGATTAATCCAAGGCCCTTCAGGCCGTTCACGAAGAATGGGGCCGTTTTGAGGCCCAACCTATCCTTTGCCGCGGAGATGAAAGCCCGGCAGATTTTCCCATGGAGGTAAGCTATGCAATTGTTTTCAAATGATCTGGGCGTAGACCTGGGTACATCCAACGTTCTGATTTATGCCGACGGTAAGGGCCTTGTGGTCCGGGAGCCTTCCGTTGTTGCCGTTGACCGCAATACGGGCAAAATCTTGCAGGTCGGTTCCGCGGCCCGGAATATGCTGAACCGTACGCCCGGTAATGTAGTGGCGATGCGTCCGCTGAAGGAAGGCATTATTTCCGATCATGAAATGACGGTTAAGATGCTGAGTGAGATGTTTAAAACGGCAACAAAGGCATCCGTTTTCACACCCAAGCCCCGTGTGGTCATCAGCGTTCCCAGCGGTGTTACGGAAGTGGAAGAGCGCAGTGTCATCAATGCCGCCATTGAGGCCGGTGCCCGCCGTGTGTTCCTTATTGAGGAGCCCCTGGCGGCTGCCTTGGGTGCGGGCCTGAATATCAAGGACCCCAATGGCCACATGGTTGTGGACGTAGGCGGCGGCACCACGGACATTGCCGTGCTGAGCATGAACGGTGTTGCCATGTCTTCTTCTTTGAAGGTGGCAGGCGATGCTTTTGACGATTCCATCATCCGTTATGTACGCCGTCAGCATCAGATGGTCATTGGTCAGGTTACCGCGGAGGAAATCAAGATCCAGATCGGTGAGGTATATCCCCGGGGTGAGGAGCTGACCATGAATGTGAAGGGCAGAGATGCCAAGACCGGCATGCCCAAGATGGTGACACTGAGCTCCAAGGAAATCTACGAAGTGCTGCGCCGTCCCGCAAGAATGATTGCGGATGAAGTCATGGAAGTGCTGGAGCAGACCAGCCCGGAGCTGGTCAGCGATGTTGCTGAAAACGGCATTACGCTTACCGGCGGATGCAGCCAGCTGTGGGGCTTTGCCGAACTGCTGATGGAGCGTACCGGCATTGCCTGCATCGTTGCGGATGACCCCGATTCCTGCACCGCCTACGGCTGCGGCAAGAGCCTGGCATGGATCAACCATATGGATGAAGGCCCCATCAACATCGCCAGAAAGCGCGCGATGCGAAGTGGTCTGTGAGGATGTTTTTGCCCTCCCGGGTCCTCCGGGAGGGCGTGTTCATGCGGCAATGCCCTCCCGCGAAACCGCGGGAGGGCATTGCCGTATCATACATCCAGATAACAGTTGCGGCGGAGCAGGGCAGCGGCACAGCGCTTGCAATGATAATCCGACTGCAGAATGCTGTTGGCATACTCTTCCGGATTGCCGCAGCGGGAACACATGGGAGAACGCACCTGCTTTTTTTCAAAGATCCAGTAGGATACGCTGGCGCTGGTAATGGATTTCCAGCTGTGGCGATCCGTTTTGTGAGCGGGAATGCGCTTGTAGTTGTAAATATTGGAATCCCGGACCTGAACACCGTCCTCATCCAATTTTTCTATGACAATGTAGTGGCCGGTTTTGGTCCAATACCCCTTCTGCTGGCAGGAGACAAGAATGTAACCATCCTCCAGAGCCTGATAGGCAACATCCGGGTCGAAAACCTGATCCCGCAGGAAATAACCCATGGTGGGAGGTTCATAGCGAAAAATCATATAGTCCGTGCCCCAGTTGCTGCAATAGCTGCCGTAACGGTCACACATAATGGGCGGAGTCAGTTCGGTATCCGTCATATAGCTGGAAAGCATGGCAAGAGAGGTGATGCCGCAGCCATAGGTGCGCAGAGGATAATTTCCGTAACGGTATTCTCCGTAATCCTGCTGAAGATACAGGGGAACCTCCGGGAAACGCTCATGGGCGATATCCGGGTAAAGAATATCATTGTAGCTCAGCGTATTGGTTCCTGTGGGGGCTTCTGCCAGGACAATGTCCGGATAGGAAACGGTCATGGGGTGCTTATTCCGGCAGGATTCCATAAACCCATTCAGTCTTTTCCGGGTCATATCATCCCGGGAGAGCTGATAGCCTTCCGTGCCGCCGCCGGCGTAGTAGAGAATATGAATGCCCAGACCGGTGCGCACAATGCCGGTGTCGCCCTCCGCTCTTTCCGGGGAGAAAACCCAACGGTCCAGTTCGGGAAGGAGCGTACCCTGCGCCACATGCCAATAAAGACCGCCAAGCAGGGAGGAGCCTTTGTCGGCTGAAGTTTCATAAGCCAGCTGAGAGAAGCTGCCTTCCCCCGCGCGATATTTTCCGGCCCATTGGGAGAGCAATTTTTCAGCCGTCTCCATGCATTTGCCCCAGCTCGCTTCGGAGGCACCGGGAGACGGAGTCAGGAGAATCTGGTGAATATCTGCGTATTTCCCGGCTTGGCCGGAATAGGCTGACTTGTTCTCCTGATAAAAAGCCTGATATTCGTCTTCTTCAGGGACCAGGGAATCTTCCATGGCCGTTAAGTACATGTAGCCGGTGTTATAGAGATTCGCTGCATCCAGCAAAGCGGCTTTGGTGGTGTGCAGGCCATCTGAAGCCAGCGCGTCAATGGATGGGTAACCGTATTTGGATGCCAGATCAGACAAGGTTTCTTCCAGACCGCTGAGAAAAGCTTGGTGCATAGAGTTGGGGGTGTAGGATTGCCGGTAACGGTACAGGTATTCTGTGGCGGGAATGTCCACCAGACAGTCATCATATTTTTTGGGATCCGGCTGAAATGCCTCTTCGGCGGGAATGCCCCGTTCCTGGCTGGTCAGAACCAAAGACTGGGCGGTATGCCAGGTATTCAGCGCCTGGCGAAGAAAGTACTGCTGCCAGGTGTTTACACTGCTGTCGATGATGCATTGCTGTTGGGACAGAGGCAAAGAAAAGTCGGGGCCCTCATCCGAAGCCGAAGCCTGATACTTCTGCACCTCCAGATCATAAAGCACCTGCAGAACACCCTGGGTCAGTTTCCTGGAGCTGCAGGATGCAACAATCTGCTTTGCTTCGGGAGTGCCCAAATAACTGCCCTTGCAGGTTGCGTCGGAGGACTTGCCGTCCGGCGCGGTGTACACCGGCGCAGCTGTGGATTCCGCAACGTCTTCCGGTGGAGACGGCTCTTTTTTTCCGCAGCCGGAAAAAAGGGAAGCCGTCAGGAGGAAACACAAAAGAAGGCAAAGGGGCTTTTTCAAGGAATATCATCCTTCCAAAAATATCTTGCGTTTAGTTTACCATAATTGGCGGATGGATGCAAGGACTTTTTCCAAAACAGGAAAAATTTGCGCAATTCCATGTCAATTTGGGAAACGAAGCGCTTTTTTGTGTGGATAACTCGATTTATGTCTCAATACAGAATGTTTTTGCGTCGAATATCACAAATATGGCAGCAATAAATGTACATTTCAAACAAAATTTTTGCTCATATCTTGCGCCGTAATGTTGAATTTGATATAATCGAAGAGCCTACATAAAAGGAGGAATATGATATGCTGGATGAATCCTACTACCGGAAGACAGACGAGATCATTGCCCGTTATGGAAAGGAACCCAAGGCACTGATCCCCGTCATGCAGGATGTTCAGGCGGAATACCGCTACCTGCCCGGTGAGCTGCTCTCCTACATTGCAAAACAAATCGGCATTACGGAAACCAAGGCTTACAGCGTCGCTACCTTCTATGAGAACTTTTCCTTTGAGGCGAAGGGAAAATATGTGATCAAGGTTTGTGACGGAACAGCCTGCCATGTACGCCACTCCACCCCTGTTCTGGAAGCGCTTTGGAAGGAACTGGGACTGAGCAAAAAGAAGCATACCACGGATGATATGATGTTTACGGTGGAAACGGTATCCTGCCTGGGTGCCTGCGGTCTTGCGCCGACCATGATGGTCAATGACCAGGTCCATCCATCCATGACCCCTGAAAAAGCATTGGCACTCATCGAGGAACTGCGGAGGAACGGCTAATGATTCATACAGTGGAAGAACTGGTGCAGGCCCAGCACAATGCCTGCGAAGACATCAAGCACTATGATTGCCGGATTCTGGTTTGTTCAGGTACCGGCTGCATCGCAACCGGCTCCCACAATATCTATGACATCTTTTCCAAGCTGGTTAAGGAAACGGAAGGCGTAGAACTTGTGTTTTCTCCCTGCGGCGGCCACCACGACGAAAAGGCTGTGGGCGTGAAGAAGACCGGCTGTCAGGGCTTCTGTGAGCTTGGCCCCCTGGTTCGGATTCAGAAGGGCGACAAGGTCATCCAGTACGTAAAGGTGCAGCCCGATGACTGCCAGGACATTCTTGCCAAGAGTGTTCTGGGAGATGAAGTGATTGATCGTCTGCTGTACAAAAAAGGCGAAACTGCCTATGTCCAGCCTGATGAAATTCCGTTTATCGCCAAGCAGACCCGTATTGTTCTGGAAAACTGCGGCAAGTTTGACGCCGAGTCTCTGGATGAATATATGGCCGCAGGCGGCTTCTCCGCGCTGAAGAAGGCCATGTTTGAGATGACCCGGGATCAGGTCATTGATGAAGTGGACAAGTCTGGACTTCGGGGTCGCGGCGGCGGCGGCTTCCCCACCGGAAAAAAGTGGAAACAGGTTGCCCGCCAGAAGGAGACCCAGCGCTATGTGGTCTGCAACGGTGACGAGGGTGACCCCGGCGCCTTTATGGACGGCTCCGTTATGGAAGGCGACCCCTTCAAGCTGATTGAGGGCATGATGATTGCCGGCTACGCGGTTCGCGCCAATGACGGCTACATCTATGTTCGTGCCGAATATCCCATGTCCGTTGCCCGTCTGCGCAAAGCTATCGCCCTTCTGGAGGAGCGGGGGCTGCTGGGCGACAACATCCTGGGCACCGACTTCTCCTTCCATATGCATATCAACAAGGGCGCCGGCGCATTCGTCTGCGGCGAAGGCTCCGCCCTGACCGCCTCCATCGAGGGCAACCGGGGTATGCCCAGAACCAAGCCCCCCAGAACCGTGGAAAAGGGTCTGTGGGAAAAGCCCACTGTTCTGAACAATGTGGAGACCTACGCCAACGTGCCCAAGATCATCCTGCAGGGCGCGGATTGGTTCAAGTCCATCGGTACCCCCGGCAGCCCCGGCTGCAAGACCTTCTCCCTGACCGGCGCCATTGAGAATACCGGCCTGATTGAAGTACCCATGGGTTCCACTCTGCGTCAGATCATTTTCGACATTGGCGGCGGCCTGAAAAACGGTGCCGACTTCAAGGCCGTTCAGATCGGCGGTCCCTCCGGCGGCTGCCTGACGGAGGCACACCTGGACGTACCTCTGGATTTCGATTCCGTAAAGAAATACAATGCCATCATCGGCTCCGGCGGTATGGTGGTTATGGGACAGGACACCTGCATGGTGGAAGTGGCCCGTTTCTTCATGAGCTTTACCCAGCGGGAATCCTGCGGCAAGTGTACCCCCTGCCGGGAGGGCACCAAGCGGATGCTGGAAATCCTGGAGCGCATTGTAAACGGCCAGGGCAAGCTGGAGGATCTGGACACTCTGGAAGAGCTGGCAAAGATGATCCAGACCATGGCTCTGTGCGGCCTGGGCAAGTCCGCGCCGCTGCCGGTTCTGTCCACGCTGGCCACCTTCCGGGACGAATACATCGAACACATTGTGGACAAGAAGTGCCGGGCCAAGCAGTGTACCGCCCTGCGCCGATATGTCATCAATCCCGCCTTCTGCAAGGGCTGCTCCAAATGTGCCCGGAATTGTCCCGTCAATGCCATCTCCGGTGTTGTCAAGAAACCCTATACCATCGACTCCGATAAGTGCATCAAGTGCGGCGCCTGTAAGGAGAACTGCGCCTTTGATGCCATCTATGTGGAAGCATAAGGAGGGGAAAACATGGGAACCATTACCATTAACGGCAAGAAATACGAATTTACTGATGAAAAAAATATCCTGACCATCATCCGCAAAGCGGGTATCGAAGTCCCCACCCTGTGCTACCAGCCGGAGCTGAGTGTGTTTGGCGCCTGCCGTCTGTGCACGGTAGAGGATGATCGGGGCCGCTGCTTCGCCTCCTGCTCCGAGGAGCCCCGGGACGGCATGGTGATCTATACCCATACCGAGCGTCTGCGCAAGCACCGCAAGCTGATTGTGGAGCTGCTGCTGGCGGCCCACTGCCGGGACTGCACCACCTGCGACAAGCACGGCAAGTGCAAGCTGCAGCAGCTGGCCTACCAGCTGGGCGTCAACCAGGTTCGTTTTGAGAACCACCGGGAAGAGCAGCCCGTGGACTTCTCCTCGCCCTCCATTGTCCGTGACCCCAACAAGTGCATCCTTTGTGGCAACTGTGTCCGGGCCTGCAGTGAACTGCAGGGTATCGGCGTTCTGGGCTTTGCGCACCGCGGCACGGATGCCATTGTAACACCTGCCTTCAACCGTCCCATTGCGGAAACCAACTGTGTCGGCTGTGGCCAGTGCCGGGTGGTCTGTCCCACCGGCGCCCTGACCATCCACCACAATATGACGGAGGTCTGGCAGGCTCTGGGCGACCCCAATACCCGTGTGGTTGCTCAGATTGCTCCCGCCGTCCGTGTGGCCGTCAGCGAGGCCTTCGGCCTGCCCAAGGGGGAGAACTCCATCGGCAAGATCGTTGCCGCCCTGCACCGCATGGGCTTTGACCAGGTTTATGATACCATCTACTCCGCGGACCTGACCATTATGGAAGAGGCCGCCGAGTTCCTGGATCGTGTGGCCAATGGTGGCACGCTGCCTCTGATGACCTCCTGCTGCCCCGCCTGGGTGAAGTTCGTGGAAAACGAGTATCCCGAATTCAAGCCCAATGTCTCCACCTGCCGCTCTCCCCAGGGGATGTTCTCCGCAGTTCTCAAGGAGTACTACCGGGATGAGGCCAACGCCAAGGGTAAGAAGACCGTTGTTGTCTCCGTCATGCCCTGTACCGCCAAGAAGCTGGAAGCTCAGCGGCCGGATTACCACACCTTTGGTGAGAGAGATACCGACATCGTCCTGACCACCAAAGAGCTGATTCGCATGATCGATGCCCACGGCATCAATTTTGAGACCTTGCCCAGCGAGACCTGTGATATGCCCTTCGGCCTGGGCTCTGGCGGCGGTGTGATCTTCGGCACCACCGGCGGCGTTACCGAGGCGGTTCTGCGTCGGCTGACGGATGGACAGGATCCCAACGAGTTGAACACCATCGCCGAGTGCGGTGTCCGCGGCAAGGAAGGCATCCGTGAGTTTACCGTTCCTTATAAGGGAATCGATGTAAATATCTGCGTTGCCTCCGGTCTTGCCAATGCCCGGGAGGTTCTGGAGTCTGTCAAGTCCGGCGAAAAGAACTACCACTTCATTGAAGTCATGGCCTGCCCCGGCGGCTGCGTCATGGGCGGCGGTCAGCCCATCAACGGCACCAAGGATGTCCGCAGAGAGACCCGCAGACAGGGCCTGTACAATGCCGACACGGAGCTGGT
>JAXEMQ010000277.1:0-2878 GCA_034099845.1 Faecousia sp. | reverse complement strand
TTATGTCCTTTTTCAAAAGGGCATTTTGTTTGAGCCGCTGATTCTCCGTCCTGAATCGCACCCGGTTTTTTGCAAATGGGCGCGGACAGTTTTTTGACTGTCCGCGCCCGGATTTGTTTCAGGAAACAGGGGGGAAGGCTTCCTTCACGATTTGCGTAACGTCCTCTCTGGCGTCCAGGAAAAGCCCGGCAAGGGCCGGATCAAAATCCGTTCCGCTGCCTTTTTCGATGATGGCAAAGCTCTCCTCCAAGGGCATGGCGTCCCGGTAGCACCGCTTTTGGGATACGGCATCAAATACATCGGCAATGGCCATGATCCGGGCGTGGAGGGGAATCTGCTCCCCGCTGAGCCCATCCGGGTAGCCCTTGCCGTTGTACTTTTCGTGGTGGTATCGGGCAACCTCGTAGGCGATCTGACGGAACTCCGGGTCTTCCAGATTATGGAAAGCGGTCCGGATGATCTCACCGCCCTTGGCGGCGTGTTCCTTCATAATGGCGTATTCCTGATCTGAGAGCTTTCCGGGCTTTTGCAGAATGCTGTCCGGTGTGGAAATTTTGCCAATATCGTGCAGAGGCGCCGCGTTGCTGACATCCGTCAGATAGTCCCTATTAAGGATGTAGGTATACCGCTTGTCGTGACGCATTTTCCGCAGGATCAGATCCACATAGGCCTTTGTCCGCTTGATGTGGCCGCCGGTGTTGTTGTCCCGGCTTTCAACCATGGTGGCGAAGCCTTCCACGATTTCGTTGTTATATATGGTCAGCTTCTGAATAGCGGGGTTTTCAAAATCGATGTAGATGCCCAGAAGCAGGATGGTTGGGAAGATGGAGCTTAAGAGCGCTTCCGGAAGACATATCTGCACGGTCAGAATCACACCCGCAATGACAATGAAGGACAGGGTGCCCAGCACCTTTTCCCTGGGCAGAAACCGCCGCCGGGTAATTATCAGATAGAGAATCGAGCCGTAGTACACAATCAGGGTGGCAAAGCTCACATATACGGAAAAGCCCATGGAATAGGCGGTGGTCACCCCCTGGATGAATTCCAGCTGACCGATTCCGGCGGCAACCAGGATGAGCGCCAGCCCGCCGGGAAGCACAAACAGCCCCCATTTCCGCAGATCATTTTTGCGGATGCCGATGAGCTGGTCGTACATATAAAGGGCGGTAATGATGACGGTAACATCCATGACCAGGAAAAAGAACAGATGCGCAATCCGGTTGACCATATCCGGAACGAGGCCGGTATGGTTTACGGTCCAGGCGGTCAGACCATCGAAAAAGATTGCCTGGGGTGCGGCGATCATCAGGCCGTCAAAGAACCAATTACAGGGAATCTTGCTTTTGAGCGTGGTGCGGATGTAGGTAATGACGATATAAAGGACCGCCAGCATACATCCCAGCTGCAATTTGATGTACTGCATAAGGCAAACCACTTCCTTTCTCTATGATTCTGTTTCTGTACCCATTATTGTAACAACCTTTGTTATCTTGTCAATAGGGGCGATAAATACACACATATGCCCTTAATATTGACACGTCCCGGGCCATTGACTTTTTTTGAAGGTTTGTGTACAATAACAGATGTTATTTGATCATAGGAGAAAGAGAATATGAATGAGAAATTTGCGGCCCTGTGCCTGTCGGCAGTGCTACTGTTCACCGCCGGGGCCTGCGCGAAAGAACGGCCCGAGCCTGCGTCAGAAGCTCCGGTCTTTACCACCCGGGAGCCTGCTTTTGAGGAGACAGGCGCAACCATTCCAACCCGGGAGGTGGAAACCGAGGAATGGAAAAACAACCTGACCCAGAGCCTGTTTGACAACTACGGTGTGATTCCCAAGTACTATGTGGATCTGGGAAATGGGATCTATCAGGTTTATTGCGAGGTGGGGGGAGAGGTGGTGCCCTTTGTCACCGTGGATTCCGCGACGGGGGATTACCACGGCTGATTGCGCATTTCCCGCCCGGAGGCTCCGGAAAGAGTCAGCTGGAGGACGAAGGGTCCCAGGCCGTGGCATCCATGGCTTTGACGCAGATGCGATAACCGTATCCCGGAAAACAACACGGCCGTCTTGGCCGAAATAGAAAAGGAGATTTTTTTGAAAACGACAGCTTTATTACTGGAGTGTGTGGCCTGACCGGGAGGTCCGGCAAAAACACACGCCGTTCCTCCCGAAGTTCAGACCATTCATCTTCAGGAGGATCATCATGAATCGGGAAAACAAACGAAAAGCTTTTGAAAAAGGTTACTATAAAACACACGCCTGTACGGATGCCTTTACCTGCAAGGTCTGCGGCCGTCTCTGTACCCCACAGCAGGCGGGAAGCGATCACCGCAACCACTGTCCCAATTGCCTGAACAGCCTGCATTTGGACATCGAACCGGGAGACCGGGAATCCGACTGCGGCGGAATCATGGAACCCGTTGCGGTCTGGGTACGAAAGAACGGCGAGTGGGCCATCATCCATCGGTGCGGCCGGTGCGGAAAGCTGAGTTCCAACCGTGTGGCGGCGGACGACAACCCCATGAAGCTAATGAGCATTGCCATGAAGCCGCTTTGCGCGCCGCCCTTCCCCCTGGAGCGCATTGAAGAAATGACCCTGCTTATGGGCGGAGATGGGAAAATCCGCTGACACCAGGGAAAACGAAAGGGAAAGCTTTCTCTTTTCCAAAAGCAAAACAATCAACGAATCGGGAGAAACCGCGCTTCTGGCGCGGCTTCTCCCGATTCTTTATGGTGACCTATGTGGATAAGCTTGCGGATGGGGAGAATACCCGCTATCTGTTCCAGGTGAATGCCCCCTTCGAGGATACGCCGGATGCGGCCAATGCTTACGCCGCCACCTTTGATTTTGACGCCGAGGGGAACTTTATCGAC
>JAXEMQ010000118.1:0-4585 GCA_034099845.1 Faecousia sp. | reverse complement strand
CGCCTGCTTTCCATACTGCCCGACTACAACGAACGGCTCTGCCAGGTGGGGGCGCTGCTGATCTCCTACCGGGCCAGGTTTTATGAGTCCCTTGGAGCGGAGGCGGCCCGTTTTCACGGTCAGTTTTCCGGAGGTACTGAGGAATTTCGGCTGGAATACAAAACCGTTTCCACGGTGGAAGACCCCTTCGCACCTACGGAGGTTTTGCGGGAGCGGCTGAGGGCCCATCTGGAAAGCCATGCCCGGGCAGAGCTCCAATCCGGCCAGTGTCTGACGGGGCCCCATAAGGATGATTTTACCATTACCCTCAGCGGCGTGGATCTGAAGGCCTTTGGTTCTCAGGGACAGACCCGGACCGCGGCCATCAGCCTGAAGCTGGCCCAGCGGGAGCTGATGAAGCGGGAATTTGGGGAAGAGCCGGTGCTGCTGCTGGACGATGTGCTCTCTGAGCTGGACGAAAAACGGCAGGACTTTGTACTCAACCAGATCAAAAGCGGCCAGGTTTTCATCACCTGCTGCGAGCCCGGCCGGTTTACCAAATTGGGCAAGACCATGGAAATTTCCGGCGGAAAGCGGATAGGATAGTTGACAATTGATCATTGACAATTGTCAATGAAGGAATCCCCTGCGGGGATGATTGAAATGTACTTTTCATATATTCATAAAACGCGGAAAAACGAACATTTTTGAACAATAAAATCAAATTTATCCCGAAGAGATACCACAATTGTCAATTGTCAATTGTCAATTGTACTCCATCCCCGCTGGTTTTTCAAAGGCATCCCAAATCCTTGGATTTCTTTGAAAAACCGGCGCAAGATCAATCATATAGGAGGACAACGATGTCTGACGAGACAAAAGTAACACAGGAATACGGCGCGGAGCAGATCCAGGTGCTGGAAGGACTGGAAGCGGTCCGCAAGCGCCCGGGTATGTATATTGGCTCCACGTCTTCTTCCGGTCTTCATCATCTGGTCTACGAAATCGTAGACAACGCCATTGATGAAGCCCTGGCAGGCTACTGCAAGCACATCACCGTAACCATCAATCCCGGGGATTCCATCACCGTCACCGATGACGGCCGGGGCATTCCCGTGGATATTCAGCCCCAGACCGGACGGCCCGCTCTGGAGGTGGTTTACACGGTGCTCCACGCCGGCGGCAAATTCGGCGGCGGCGGCTATAAGGTTTCCGGCGGTCTGCACGGTGTGGGCGCCTCCGTTGTCAACGCCCTGTCGGAATGGCTGCGGGTCCGGGTCCACAAAAACGGACAAATCTATGAAATGAAGTTTTCCCGGGGCCACATCACCCAGGAAATGACCATCGTGGGCAAGACCGACCATACCGGCACCGAGGTTACCTTCCAGCCCGACCCGGAGATGTTCGATTCCCTGGTCTACGACTACGAGATTCTCCACGAGCGGATGCGGGAGGAGGCCTTCCTGAACGCGGGGCTGTCCATCACCATCGCCGATGGCCGCGGCGACGAAAAGAAGACCGATACCATGTGCTTTGAGGGTGGCATCCGGGAGTTTGCCCGTTGGGCCAACCGGAACAAGACGCCTCTCTGTGACGATGTGATCTACATGGCGGGCTCCAAGGGAGACGCCAGCGCGGAAATCGCCGTGCAGTACAACGACGGCTATAACGAGCTGATGCTGTCCTTTGCCAACGATGTCCGTACTCCGGAGGGCGGCATGCATGAAACCGGCTTTAAGACTGCTCTGACCAGAGTGCTCAATGCCTACGGGGTGAAAAGCGGCATCATCAAGGGTGACGACAAGGTTTCCGGCGAAGACTGCCGGGAGGGCATCACCGCCATCATCTCCGTCAAGCTGACGGATGCCCAGTTTGAGGGCCAGACCAAGGCAAAGCTGGGCAACGCCTATATCCGTACCCTGGTTGACCAGGTGGTAAATGACCAGCTGACCACCTTCTTTGAGGAGCACCCCCAGATTGCCAAGGCCATTCTGGAAAAGGCCATGATGGCAAACCGGGCCCGGGAGGCTGCCCGGAAGGCCAGAGAATCCATCCGCCGGAAAACCGGTTTGGAATCCGGTCAGATGCCGGACAAGCTCCAGGACTGCAACGAACGGGACCCCAGCCTCTGCGAAATCTACATCGTGGAGGGTGACTCCGCTGCCGGCTCTGCCATTCAGGGCAGAGACTCCCGGTTCCAGGCGATTCTCGCCATGTGGGGCAAAATGCTGAACGTGGAAAAGGCCCGGGCCGACAAGATCTACGGCAATGACAAGCTCTACCCCCTGATTGTGGCATTGGGCGCGGGCATCGGCGAGGAATTTGACATCGAGAAGCTGCGCTATCACAAGGTCATTATCATGGCCGATGCGGACGTGGACGGCGCCCATATCCGCACGCTGCTGCTGACCTTCTTCTTCCGCTATATGCGGCCCATGATTGAAAACGGCTATGTCTATTCCGCCGTGCCGCCTCTTTACAAGCTGACAAGGGGCAAGACCACCCGGGTTGCCTATTCCGATGAACAGCGGGATCGGGTATCCGCCGAAATGCGCTCGGACAATCCCAACGCCAAGGTGGACATTGCCCGGTACAAGGGCCTTGGTGAAATGGATCCCCATGAGCTGTGGGAGACCACCATGGATCCCGAAAAGCGCAGTCTTCGCCGGATCACCCTGGACGATGCCGCCCGGGCCGATGAGATTTTCACCGTGCTCATGGGCGAACAGGTGGAGCCCCGGAAGGACTGGATTGAGCGCAACGCCCGTTACGCTGTGAATATTGATATTTAATTGACAATTGACAATTTCTCTATCCTTAACGAATTTGCTTTTTTGCGGGAAAAATAATAATATATCGCGAAGCGACACAACAATTGTCAATTATCTTTTCCGCGGAAAGATATATGGAGGTGCTTTATGGCACATAACCGTTCTTATAAACCCGAGGACATTGCTTTTCCCGACCAGGTGATTACCGAATCCCATCTGGTGGAGGAGATGGAGCGGTCCTATATTGAGTACGCCATGAGCGTCATTGTGGGCCGTGCCCTGCCGGATGTGCGGGACGGTCTGAAACCCGTACACCGCCGGATTCTGTACACCATGTACGAAAGCGGCCTGACCTCCGACAAGCCCTTTAAGAAGAGCGCCACCTGCGTGGGTGACGTGCTGGGTAAGTACCACCCCCATGGCGACGCCTCCGTTTACGATGCCATGGTCAGACTTGCCCAGGATTTTTCCATGCGCTACCTGCTGGTAGACGGCCACGGCAACTTCGGTTCCGTGGACGGCGATCCCCCCGCGGCCTACCGGTATACCGAGGCAAGGCTTTCCAAAATTTCCAACGAAATGCTCCGGGACATCGACAAGGATACGGTGAACTGGGATCCCAACTTCGATGAAAGCCGGAAAGAACCCCGGGTACTGCCCAGCCGGTTCCCCAATCTGCTGGTCAACGGCTCCTCCGGCATCGCCGTGGGTATGGCCACCAACATCCCGCCCCACAACCTGACGGAGGTCATCAATGCCTGCGTTGCCGTGCTGGATGACCCGGAGGTGAGCCTGGTAAACCTGATGGACTGCATCACAGGCCCGGATTTTCCCACCGGCGGCATCATCATGGGCCGCAGCGGCATCCGGGCGGCCTACGCCACCGGCCGGGGCAAGGTGGTGGTGCGGGCCAAGACCGAATTTGAAGAGTTCGGCAAGGACCGCACCCGGATCATTGTTACCGAGCTGCCCTATCAGGTGAACAAGCGGCAGCTCATCAAAACCATTGCCGACCAGGTGAAGGACAAGCGGCTGGAGGGTATCTCCGACCTGCGGGACGAAACCGACCGGAACGGTATGCGGATGGTCATTGAGCTGAAAAAGGACGCCAATCCCCAGGTGGTGCTCAATAACCTTTTCAAGCAGACCGCCCTGCAAAGCAACTTCTCCATCATCATGCTGGCTCTGGTGGACGATCAGAAGCAGCCCAGAATTCTTTCCCTGCGGCAGATTCTGGACGAATACCTGAAGTATCAGGAAGAGGTGCTGACCCGCCGGACCCAGTACGATCTGCGCAAGGCTCAGGAGCGGGCCCACCTGTTGGAAGGCCTGCTCATTGCCCAGGACAACATTGACGAGGTCATCCGCATCATCCGCTCCTCCTACGACAATGCCAAGCAGAACCTGATGGAAAGGTTTTCTCTGGATGATGTCCAGGCCCAGGCCATCTGCGATATGCGGCTCATTGCCCTGCAGGGTCTGAACCGGGAAAAGCTGGAAGCGGAATACAAGGAGCTGGAAGAAAAAATCGCCTACTATCAGGAACTTCTGGCCGACGAAAGCAAGCTCCGGGCCGTTCTGCGGGAAGAGCTGATTGCCATTCGGGACAAATTCGGCGATGAGCGGAAAACCGTCATTCAGGACATCGAGGACGAAATTGACATCGAGGACCTGATTGAGGAAGAGACCTGCGCCTTTACCCTCTCCAATCAGGGCTATATCAAGCGGATGCCTGTGGACACCTACCGGACCCAGAGCCGGGGCGGCCGGGGCGTGAATGCCCAGAATCTGAAGGAAGAGGATTATGTAAAGTCCCTGAACATTGCCTCCACCCA
>JAXEMQ010000239.1:0-8774 GCA_034099845.1 Faecousia sp. | reverse complement strand
ACGGTCCAAAACGGATCGTGTGCTTTTTTATAGGGAGGCTTATTTCCGGGACAGAATCAGATTGCGGTAGAACCTCACCGCACCGGGCAGACAGTTGTATTCGATGTTCTCGTTGAGGCCGTGCATCCCCTTCAGCTGCTCCGGGCCGTAGATCACCGGGGAGAAGCGGATACAGTTTTTACAAACCGGCTCATAGAACATGGCGTCGGTGGCGCCGGTCACCACATAGGGCGACACCGGCAGCCCGGGGAAGGTATCCCGAATCACCTGCTCAAACTCCAAAAACGCAGCTCCCCCAATGTCCACGGGCTTTGAATAGTCGTTGGAATGAAGCACTTCCATTTCCAGGCCATGCTTTTGGGCCACGGACCGAACCAGCGCCAGGCTTTCCGCCTCCCCCTGATGGGGAATGAAGCGCATATTGGCGCTGACGGTGGCCTCCTGGGGCAGCACATTGCAGGCATTGGAGCCGGACTGCATGGTAAAGGCCATGGTGGTTTTCAGCATGGCGCCTGCCTGGGCGCTGATGGCCGGCATCACCGCGGTCAGCAAGGGCCGGAACAGCCAGAGGTTTCCGAAGAGGAACCGGAGGCCAAAGGACCCATAGGGCGCCAGCCGGCCGAACATGGCCGCCACCTCCGGCATCAGCTTTTTCCGGAAGGGGCTGTGGGTTTCCATCTCCTGAACAAAGGCCGAAAGCCGGGCGATGGGGGTGTTTTTACCCGGGGCGCTGGCATGGCCCCCAGCGCTGCGGGCCGTAAACCTTACGTCGGCCTTTCCCTTTTCGAATACGCCCACCATGGCAAAATTGCCGGGGATCCCGGCGATGGGCTCCCGGATAATGGCACCGCCCTCGTCACACAGCAGATACAGCTCCACGCCCCGGCGCTGCAGCTCCTCCACCAGCCTGGGCGCGCCGTCGCCGCCCCATTCCTCCGTGCAGGAGGAGGCAAGGTACACGTCCTGTTGGGGCGTAAACCCTTCCTCCAGCAGCTGCTCCGCCGCTTCCAGAAAGGCCATCACACTGCATTTGGTATCCGCCGTACCTCTGCCGTAAACCCTGCCGTCGGCAATGTCCCCGGAAAAGGGGGCATGCTCCCAGGTGCCCTCGGCGGGGACCACATCCTGATGACTCATTAAGAGAATCGGCTTGTCGCCGCGGACTCCCTTCCAGTAAAACAAAAGGTTTCCGTCCAGCTCCGTCTTTTCCAGCCGGGAGAACACCAGGGGAAACAGCTCCTCCAGGGTTTTGTGGAAGTTCCGGAACTTTTCCGCTTCCTGAACGCCGGAATGGGAGGTGGTATCCACCTGCACCATCCGGGACAGCTTCCGGGCAAGACCCAGACTTTCCTCCTCCGACTCCCGGGGCACATAGGCCGCTTTTTGGGCCGGAGTCAGCAGGGTTTTCACCAGAGCGATCAGCAACAGCCCCAAAATCACCCCGGGGATCAGCAGCAGCCATTTCATGTCTTATTTTCCTCCTTTTTCTTTCCGGCCTTTTTGTATTCCAGGAAGGCAAACCCAATGGCAATGGCGCCGCAGATCCCGTACAGAGCCGGACTGTTCAGTTTTTCCGCAATTGACATATCCACCTCACCTTTCGGCCTTTCCGGGAAAGGCCGTTCTTACCCTGATTGTACCATGCTTTTTTCAAAACACAAGAACAAATGCCGCTCCTCTCCCGCCTCCCCAAGGAAGGGCTTGCATTTTCCGGATAAATCGGGTATAATGCGTCTGTAACAAAATACAGGGGAGCTTGTATCGGCAGGCTGAGAGGAAGTCATCAACTTCGACCCATAACCTGATGCGGATAATGCCGCCGTAGGAAGTCATAGGCTTTGATTTTTTACAGGAGGCATTGGGCGCCTCCTGTATTTTTTATCCTTTGGAAAGGAGAAAACGAAAACCCACGAAAGTGGCGGACTGAGGGGGAGCGCCCTGAGTCTTGTAACGCAGCGATGGGAAGCCGTGTTCCGGCGTGAGAGGATGCCAGTAAGCATCGACCGATCTTCCGTGCGAAGTCCCTCCGGGATTTTGCGCCTATTTTGGAAGCGTCGCTGCCATACAGCCGTTTCCTGACAATCAAAGGAGTAATGGATATGAAAAAGACAAACGTGAAAAAGCTGGCTGTGGCCGGTGTTCTGTGCGCGGTGGCCGTGGTGGGCAGCCTCTTCTCCTTCCCGGTGTTCGGCAGCAAATGCGCCCCGGTGCAGCATATGGTCAACATTCTCTGCGCCGTGTTCCTGGGCCCGGGCTACGGTGTGGCCGCGGCCTTTGCCGCGTCCCTCATCCGGAACATTCTGGGCCTCGGCAGCCTGATGGCCTTCCCGGGCAGTATGTTCGGCGCTCTGCTCTGCGGAGTTGTCTACAAAAAAACCGGGAATATCCTGGCCACCCTGCTGGGTGAGGTCTTCGGCACCGCCATTCTGGGCGGTCTGTGCGCTTACCCCGTAGCCATCCTCTTCATGGGAAAAAGCGCCGCGGGACTGGCCTTCTATGCCTATATCATCCCCTTCCTGATTTCCACCGCCGGCGGCGCCCTGATCTCCGCCGCGCTGGTTTACAGCCTGAAAAAAACCAACGCCCTCCATTCCATGCAGGAAGCTCTGGGGGAGTAAGGAGAACCTATGTTCCGGGAAATGCTTGAAAATGTCAGAGAAAAACGTCCTCTGATTCACAACATCACCAATTATGTAACCGCCAACGACTGCGCCAATATGCTGCTTGCCTGCGGCGCGTCCCCCATTATGGCAGATGACGAACAGGAGGCAGCGGACATTACAGGCATTTGCGACGGACTGACCATCAATCTGGGGACCCTCAGCAGCCGGAAGCTCCGGGCCATGCACCTGGCAGGAAAGCGGGCCAATGCCCTCTCCCATCCGGTGATTCTGGATCCGGTAGGGGCAGGCGCCTCCGGCTGGCGAAGGGAGGCGGCCCTGGGTCTGCTGGAAGAAGTGAAATGCGCGGTAATCCGGGGAAATGCCTCCGAAATCAAGGCCCTGGCCCTGGGCAGCGTCGGGGCAGCCGGGGTAGACGCGGATCTGGCCGACGGAATCACCCAGCAGAATCTGGAGGAAATGACGGCTTTTG
The DNA here is from genome assembly GCA_034099845.1 of Faecousia sp. GTDB lineage: Bacteria > Bacillota > Clostridia > Oscillospirales > Oscillospiraceae > Faecousia. Next base: position 5,681 of record JAXEMQ010000239.1, on the reverse strand, counting down.
CCAAGGCCTTCGCGGAAAAGACCGGGGCGGTGATCGCGGTCACCGGGGCCATTGACATCGTGGCAGACAGCCGGACCGCCTACCGCATCCGGAACGGACATCCCATGATGTCCGCGGTAACCGGCACGGGCTGCCAGCTTTCCGCCCTGACTGCCGCCTATGTGGCGGCAAACCCGGACCGCCCTCTGGAAGCGGCCGCGGCGGCGGTATGCGCCATGGGGCTTGCCGGAGAAATTGCCTTTGGCAGGCTCTCCGGCCAGGACGGAAACGGAACCTACCGCAATTATCTCATCGACGCCATCTACCGTATGACCCCCCAGACCCTGGAGAAAGGTGCAGACTATGAAGTGCGATAACCAAATGCTTCGGCTCTATGCCGTAACCGACCGGTCCTGGACCGGCAGGCAGAGCCTTGCCCAGCAGGTAGAGGCCGCGCTGAAGGGCGGCGTAACCTGTGTGCAGCTCCGGGAAAAGGCGCTCAGCCAGGAGGCGTTTCTGGCGGAGGCCCTGGAAATCCGGATCCTGTGCAGCCGCTTCGGCGTGCCCTTTCTCATCAACGACAATGTGGACGTTGCCATTGCCTGCAAGGCAGACGGCGTCCATGTGGGTCAGGAGGATATGGCGGCGGCCAAGGTCCGGCAGCGGGTAGGGAGCCATATGATCATCGGCGTTTCCGCCCACACGGTGGCGGAGGCTCTGGAAGCGGTGAAGCACGGGGCCGATTACCTTGGCTCCGGGGCCGTGTTCGGCTCCGCCACCAAAACCAACGTGCAGCCCATGTCCCGGCAGACTCTGGCGGATATCTGCGCCGCGGTGGACATTCCGGTGGTGGCCATCGGCGGCATCAGCAAGGAAAACCTTCCCCGGCTGGCAGGCACCGGCGTGGACGGTGTGGCGCTGGTCAGCGCCATCTTCGCCGCCGAAGATATTGAGGCGGAATGCCGGCTGCTCCGGCGCCTGTCGGAGGACATGGTGAAAGCAAGCGAATGAAATACGCCATCTTTGATTTCGACGGAACCCTTTTTGATTCCATGTTCATCTGGGAGACTCTGGGCGAGGATTTCCTCCGTTCTCTGGGGAAGCAGCCCCGGCCCGGCCTGCGGGACGCGCTGCGGCCCATGAGCACATACCAGTCCGCCTGTTACCTGCAAAATGAATACGCGCTCACGCTGACTCCGGAGGAAATCACCCAGGGGGTCAACGGAATCATAGAAGGCTTCTATTTCCACAAGGTACAGCCGAAGCCCGGCGTAATCCCCTTCCTGGAACGGCTGCGGCAGGCGGGCATCCCCATGGCCGTGGCCACGGCATCGGAACGGTCCCACGTGGAAGCCGCCCTGAAGCGGTGCGGCATGGATCGCTTTTTTGAAGCGATTCTCACCTGTGGGGAGGTGGGGCAGGGAAAGGATTCGCCTCTGGTTTTCCGCAGAGCCATGGAGGCTCTGGGCGGGGACCGCGCCGGTACGGTCATCTTTGAGGATGCCCTTCACGGGGTCCGGACGGCCAAGGCAGACGGCTTTTTTGTCTGCGGGGTGTATGATTCCAGCGAGCCCCGCCCGGAAGAAATGAAAACCCTCTGCGATTGTTACCTTGCGGATTATTTCCACACCGAACCCTTTTGGAAGTTTGCGTCGGCCCAATAGGCCGATGGCTTCACAGCGGCACATTGGGGGCACCACCTTGTGCCGCGATAGAAAACAATGCTGAAAATCGAAAGGAGAAACGAAATGAACGTAAAAACAGCATTGACCATTGCGGGCAGCGACTGCAGTGGAGGCGCCGGAATTCAGGCTGATCTGAAAACGATGACCATGAATGGTGTGTATGCCATGAGCGCCATTACCGCCCTCACGGCCCAGAACACCACCGGCGTAAGCGCAATTCAGGAGTCCACTCCCGAATTTCTGAAGCAGCAGATTGACGCGATCTTTGAGGACATCCGTCCCGACGCGGTAAAAATCGGCATGGTGGCATCCAGCGAGCTCATTCGCGTGATTGCCGACCGGCTCCGGTTCTACCAGGCGGAGAACGTGGTGGTGGATCCCGTCATGGTGGCCACCTCCGGTTCTTCCCTGATGAAGACCGACGCGGTCCAGACCCTGACGGAAGAGCTGCTGCCCCTGGCCGTCCTGGTGACGCCCAACATTCCGGAAGCCCAGGTGCTCTCCGGCATGGAGATTGCAAGCGTGCAGGACATGGAGGCCGCCGCAAAAAAAATCGGGGATACCTACCGCTGCTCCGTGCTGCTGAAGGGCGGCCACTGCGTGAATGATGCCAACGACCTTCTTTACGCCAAGGGGGAAACCACCTGGTTCAACGGAAAGAGAATTGACAATCCCAATACCCACGGCACCGGCTGCACCCTGTCCTCCGCAATTGCCGCCAATCTGGCAAAGGGCTTTTCTCTCCATGATTCCGTCCGCCGGGCAAAGGACTACATTTCCGGCGCCCTGGCTGCCATGCTGGATCTGGGCAAGGGCTCCGGCCCCATGAACCACGCCTTCGATCTGGGGGGCGAATTCTCAAAGGAGGCGTAAGACATGGAAGAAAAACGTACATCCGTATTTGAAAACGGTCTGATCTGGTTCGGCGCGGCGGTCTCCATCGCGGAGATCCTCACCGGCACCTACTTTGCCCCTCTGGGCTTCGGGAAGGGCCTGCTGGCCATCCTCCTGGGCCATGTCATCGGCTGCGTGATGCTGTACCTGGCGGGTCTCATCGGCGGCAAGGTCCGCAAAAGCGCCATGGATACCGCCAAAATGAGCTTCGGCTCAAAGGGCGCGCTGCTGTTCTGCATTCTGAACATCGTCCAGCTGGTGGGCTGGACCGCCATTATGATCTTTGACGGCGCCCTGGCTGTCAACGGCATCTGGGGCCTGGGCAGCTGGGTCTGGTCCATTGTCATCGGCGGCCTCATCGTGCTGTGGATCCTCATCGGCATTCAGAACCTTGGCAAGGTCAACACCGTGGCCATGACCGCCCTGTTCCTGCTGACCATTGTGCTGAGCTTTGTGGTCTTCGGCAAAGGAAACCTCCACTACGGCGGAGAAGGAGGCATGACCTTCGGCGCGGCGGTGGAGCTGTCCGTTGCCATGCCCCTGAGCTGGCTGCCTCTCATCAGCGACTATACCCGGGAGGCAAAGGAGCCCAAAAAGGCAACCGCAGCCAGCGCCATTGTTTATGGTATTGTCAGCTGCTGGATGTATGTCATCGGCATGGGCGCGGCCATTTTCACCGGGGAATCCGACATCGCGCAGATCATGGTGAAAGCCGGTCTGGGCATTGCGGGCCTTGTGATCATTGTGTTCTCTACGGTGACCACCACCTTCCTGGATGCCTATTCCGCAGGCGTATCCAGCGAATCCCTCCATGGACGCATCAACGGCAAATGGGTTGCCGTGGGTGTTACGGTCATCGGGACCATCGGCGCCATCTGCCTGCCGCTGGAGGATATTACGGATTTCCTGTACTTTATCGGGTCCGTCTTCGCGCCCATGATCGCCATTCAGATCGCGGACTTCTTCATCCTGAAAAAGGATCCGGAGGACACCGCGTTCTGTGTTCAGAATCTGGTGATCTGGCTGGTTGGCTTTGTCCTGTACCGGCAGCTCATGAAGGTTGACATCCTTGTGGGCAACACCCTGCCGGATATGCTCCTGACCATCCTGCTCTGCGTGGCGGTGAGCAAGGTCCGCGGCAGCATCCAAAAGAAGAACTGATTTTTCCTCTGTCCCCTAAAAATGCAGGATTAAAAAAATATATTGCAGAGCACCTGACAAATACAACAAAACAGAGCATATTGCTTTGTATAATTTAACACACCAAAATCGATGAAAACCAAAGGCGTTTTTCTTGGTTCTATAATAAATATTGGGGTCAGGCGATGAGCCTGACCCCAATATTTATTGTGGAACCTTTTTGTATAGAAGTTATTGCTTCTTGTACCCGCACTTCGGGCATACGCCTTTTTCGTTCAGCGCAATGCCGCAAAGGGGACAGCGATCCAAAGTACCTTCCGGCTTGTATTCCTGAGACGCAGCATTCACACCACTGGTGAAAGTCAGCTTGGCGATATTCAGCTTGTCCTTCAGGAGTTCATAGACGATCTTGATCATGCCCTCGACGGTCATGGTCTCTTTCGTGACGACCAGACGGCAATCAGGATAGGCTGTGGCCAGTTCGGTCTGGAATGCGGGGCCCTTCATCTTGTTGGTCGGAGCGCCATCCTTGATTCCCTGCTCTTCATAGACCTTCAGAATTGCGGGCAGCAGCGGATCGTCTTCCCGCAGAATCAGAGCATGGTCGAAATTCTTCAGAACATCCCATGCCGTCTTCTGGATTTCGTTGCAGGGGAAGACCATATTCACGCCCGGCTCCACAGTGTCCTCAACTTCGATGGTCAGAACCCCGGTATGTCCATGCAGATACTGAGCCTCTCCTTTGAAACCATAAAAACGGTGTGCGTACTGAAGATCTAGCTTCGTAATGCTTCGCATGATAATCCTCCTAAAAAATTGATATATGAAAACGCTCGTTTCCGGGCTTTTTCCGAAGGGAATTTATTTCTGAACGGAAGCCTGCTGTTTCTTGCATTCCGGGCAGACACCATGAAAGAGAATATCATAACCGATGAAGTCAAATCCATGGGTATCCCGGATCCCATGCTCAAGGCCAGCGACAAAATCCATGTCCACATCAAAGACGCGTCCGCATATGTTGCATTTCACATGGCAGTGGTTTCGGCTGATATGGTCAAAGCGGTCAGCACTCCCCGGGATTTCAAGCCGGCGAATTTCGCCCATTTCCGATAACAGATTCAGGTTTCGATATACGGTTGCCTTGCTGATTGTCGGATACTCCTGGATGATTTCCTCATAAACCTCATCTGCTGTGGCGTGGCAATGCAATCTATTCACTGCCTCCAAGACCAGGGAGCGTTGGATCGTATTACGTCGTGCCATAGTGTTCACCTTATTGATATTGTTTTCTTATTGATATAATATATCATTTATAATTAAAAGTCAAGGTCCCATTCTGAAAAATTTTCCTCAATCACTTCCGGCTAGCTCACCACTTCAATACCATTCAGAATAGGGCGCACTTCTATACGCTTCTGGCGTAAATATTGTGCGTCCTGCGTTGCTTTTTTTGTCAAGGGAGCTGCACTCCCTTGCGACGCTTATGCGTCTATCCCTTGTAACTTGCCAGGTAAACACAAACAAATCCTCCATATGATCGCTGTGTGATCATATGGAGGATTCACTGTCTTATGGACACCCGGCTATCCCGCAGCGTCTTTTGTATGGTCGATGATGTTACTCCTCGTAATTCACAGCCTTGTCGAACAGCGCCTCCACGGCCTCGTCGGGCTTCTTGCTCAGCAGGGACGCCACGATGGCGGCGATCATGCTGGCGGCGAAGGCGGGAATGATCTCGTAGATCCCCGTGCCGGACAGGAAGGCCAGCCACAGGCCGTCCACAGCCGCACCCACAACGATACCGGCCACGGCGCCGGCGAAGGTGAACCGCTTCCAGAACAGGCTCAGCATGATGGTGGGGCCAAAGGCCGCGCCGAACACGCCCCACGCGTTGGACACCAGGGACATAATGCTGCCGGAGTTGGGGTTGGAGGCGATGAGCAGCGCCACTACGGAGATGATGAGCACCACGATGCGGCCGGC
>JAXEMQ010000224.1:0-7125 GCA_034099845.1 Faecousia sp. | reverse complement strand
GCCGGAGGGCTGATATTCCGAAATCAGTTCAAAATGATCCATTTGTTTCTCCTTTACAGAAGCAGGCATTCCCGAAACCGCTCATCTGACATGGCTATGGAAACATAATCGTCGTCGGCGATCACAATATGGTCAGCCAGCACAATATCCACCGCCTGAAGGGCCTGGGCAATCCGGCGGGTGGTCTGGATGTCCTCCGGGGAGGGCACCGCCAGGCCGCTGGGATGATTGTGGGCCAGCACCACGGTGGAGGCATTGACGCCGATGGCCGTCTCCACAATTTTCCGTATGGAGATTCCCGTGGAATTGGTGCCGCCCTGGCCCACCTCTTTGCAGCACAGGACCTTGCACTTGGCATCCAGGCACAGCAGAAACACCGTTTCCAGCTTCCGGCCGAAGAAACGGGGCATCAGATAAGCCGCGCAGTTTTCCAGGGTCGGCAGCACCGTGGCGTTTCTGGACCGGTCCACCAGATAGAACCTTCCCATCTGGGGGATCATGGTCAGAAACAGTGCCGTCTTCTCCCCTACGCCGGGGACCTTGCACAGGTCTTCCACCCCGGCCTCCAGCACCTGGGAAATACTGCCGAAGTGGGAAAGCAGTTCATGGGCAATGGGGTTGGTATCCCCCCGGGGGATCACATAAAAAAGCAGAAGCTCCAATGCCTGCACATCGGAGAAATGGTCCAGTCCTTCCTCCCGGAAGCGCTTTCGGACCCTGTCTCTGTGGCCCTCGTGCATAACCGCACTCCCCCTTCTCAAAAGTGGGCCTTGCTATTTTCCCGCAAGGCCGCTAAAATAGAGTCGAACGCTGTCAAAACCCGCCGGGAAAGATTTCGAAGGTTTTGCGCAAACTACAATCAGCCTGCTCCCGCGGGTCACCTTCGTCAGGAGGATTGCCATGGACAATCACCCCACAAGTTCACATTTGCTGGATCTCATCTCCGCTCCCTGCTTCTGCGTCAGCGATGGCCGCATTCTTGCCTGCAATGCCGGAGCCAAAGGGCTCCTGCTTCAGCCCGGTATGCCCATTGAAGGGCTTCTCCATACCGGCAGGGAGGAATACGCCGCCTTTTCCGGCGGCAGCCTGTACCTGACCCTGAATCTGGAGGGCAGCATTTTCGGCGCCACCGTGGAGCGGAAGGACCAGGCGGACTATTTTCTGATGGATGAGCCTGCCCAGACCGGGGAGCTGCGGGCCCTTGCCCTGGCCGCCCGGGATCTGCGGGCTCCCATGGCCGGTATCCTGGCCACGGCGGAGGAGCTGTCCCTCCAGGCGAAGGACTCGGAAAGCGCCCGGCACCAGCTGGGTCTTATGAACCGCAGCCTTGCCCAGATGCTGCGCATCATCGGCAATATGTCCAGCGCCGGGAGCGCCCTGAATCATCCGGAATTTCTGGAAATCACCGGCCTGTTTCGGGAGATTTTTGAAAAAGCCTCTTCTCTGGTTGCCCAGTGCGGGCTGGTGCTGACTTATGAGGAGCCGGATACGACCATCTATACCCTGGCCGACCCCCAGGAGCTGGAGCGTGCCGCGCTGAACCTGATCTCCAACGCCGCGAAGTTCACCCCAAAGGGCGGCGTCATCCGGGTCAGCCTGACCCGGCAGGGCCGGATGCTCCGGCTGACGGTGGAGGACCGGGGCACCGGCATCCCGGAGGAAAACCGAGGCACCCTGTTCCGGCGGTATCTGCGCAGCCCTTCTATTGAGGACATTCGCCAGGGAATCGGTCTGGGGATGGTGCTGGTCCGCGCGGCAGCCGCCCACCACGGAGGCACGGTTCTGGTGGATTGCCCGCCCCAGGGCGGAACACGGGTGTGCATGACCCTTTCCATCCGCCAGGACATTCCCAGCGGCCTGCGTTCCCCCATCCTGCGGGTGGATTACGCCGGAGAACGGGACCACGCTCTCGTTGAGCTTTCCGATGTGCTGCCGGCACAATGCTATGAAACATTCTGACCGCTCCCTGCCAAGCGCAGGGAGTATTTTATTTTTCCATACGGAAGAGGAAGGACTCCTTCTTCACCAGTGCCATACCGCTGCCTTCGTCTCCCAGAAGGAGCAGGCTGTCCCCCGGCTTCAGGGAAAAGAGCTCCATTGCTTTTTCCGGCAGCGTGACGGTGCCCTTGGGGCCGATCTCCAATTCACCGAAAAAGTGCTTCCCTCTGGGAGGGATGGGCAGCACCTCCCGTTCGGAGGCATAACGCACCAGATCATCCAGGGATACATCGTAGAAGGCCGCCAGCGCAACGCAGTTTTCCACATCCGGAACGGACTCTCCCGTTTCCCACTTGGAAAGGGCCTGCCGGGAAACGCCAATCGCCCCGGCCACCTGCTCCTGGGTCAGTTTTCTGCGCTTGCGCAGCGCCAGCAAGTTGTCGCTAAGCATACCATTACCCTCCTTTTCCCCCATTATACCGGGATCGGGAATGGAATGCAACCGGGGATCCCGCTTCCTTACGCCTCTTCCAGATACTTTCTGAGATACTGTCCCGTGTAGCTGTCCGCAACCTTTGCCACCTCTTCCGGGGTACCGGCTGCAATCACGGTTCCGCCGCCGTCGCCCCCCTCCGGGCCCAGGTCGATGATATGGTCCGCGGTTTTGATCACATCCAGATTGTGTTCGATGACCAGCACCGTATTTCCTCCGTCCACCAGCCGGTTCAGTACCTCAATGAGCCGGTGCACGTCCGCGGAATGGAGGCCCGTGGTGGGCTCGTCCAAAATATAAATGGTGCGGCCCGTGGCGGTGCGGCTCAGCTCCGTTGCCAGCTTGACCCGCTGGGCTTCGCCGCCGGACAGGGTGGTGCTGGCCTGGCCCAGCTTGATATAGCCCAGGCCCACCTCCACCAGCATCTGTGCCTTTTTGCGGATCTTCGGCAGATTGGCAAAGAAGTCCACCGCTTCCTCACAGGTCATATCCAGCACCTGGGCGATGTTCTTCCCCTTATAGAGCACCTCCAGGGTCTCCCGGTTGTACCTGGCGCCATGGCAGACCTCACAGGGCACATACACATCCGCCAGGAAGTGCATCTCGATTTTTACCAGGCCGTCGCCGGAGCAGGCTTCGCACCGTCCGCCTTTCACGTTAAAGCTGAACCGGCCGGGTCCGTAGCCCCGGATCTTGGCATCGGCAGTGGAGGCGAACAGATCCCGGATGTCGTTGAACAGCCCCGTATAGGTTGCCGGGTTGGATCTGGGGGTGCGGCCGATGGGACTCTGGTCGATGTCGATGACCTTGTCAAGAAATTCCAGCCCCTCCACGCAGCGGCAGGCTCCCGGGCGGCACCGGGCATGGTTCAGCCTGGCAAGCAGCGTCTTATTGAGCACCTCGTTCACCAGGCTGGACTTGCCGGAACCGGACACGCCGGTAACGGCGGTGAGGGTGCCCAGGGGGATCTCCGCATCCACATTTTTCAGGTTATTTTCCGTTGCCCCCCGGACCGCCAGAATGCTGCCGTTGCCGGCGCGGCGGGTCCTGGGCACCGGGATTTTCTTTTTTCCGGAGAGGTACTGTCCCGTAAGGGATTCCGGGCAGTCCAGCACATCCTGCAGGGAACCTGCCACCACAATTTCCCCGCCGTGGCTGCCGGCCCCTGGCCCCACATCCACAATGTAGTCCGCGGCCCGCATGGTATCCTCATCATGCTCCACCACGATCAGGGTGTTGCCGATGTCCCGCAGGTGCTTCAGTGTGGCCAGGAGCTTATCATTGTCCCGCTGGTGCAGACCGATGGAGGGCTCGTCCAGAATATACAGTACCCCCATCAGGGAAGAGCCGATCTGGGTTGCCAGCCGGATACGCTGGCTTTCGCCGCCGGACAGGGTCCCGGCCCCCCGGGACAGGGTCAGATAGCCCAGGCCCACGTCTGTCAGGAACCGCAGCCGGGAGGTGATTTCCCGGATGATTCCCTGGGCCACCACCGCCATATTGCCCTCCAGGCGGAGGTTTTCCATGAATTCCAGCTCCTGGGTGATGCTCATACGGCAAAACTGCATAATATTGAGTCCCCCAACGGTTACCGCCAGGGCCAGCTCGCTGAGCCGGTCCCCATGGCATCTGGGGCAGGGGGCCGTTGCCATGCACTCCTCTAGTTCCTTCCGGACGGAATCGGACTGGGTCTCCCGGAACCGCCGGGAGATGTTGTTGAGGATCCCCTCAAAGGGCTGCTCCAATACGCCCATGCCGTTGCCCCGGTTATAGGTCATCCGCAGCTTTTCGCTGCCGGTGCCATAGAGGATCACATGCATGGCTTCCTTCGACAAATCCTTCACGGGATCCGTGAGAGAAAAATGGTATTTCTGGGACAGGGCTTCAAAATACATCCGAAAAATGGAATCCGTCCGGGCGCTCTGCCAGCCGGAAGCCTGGATGGCCCCGTCAAAAATGGATTTGTTCTTGTCCGGAATGACCAGATCCGCGTCGGCGATCAGCTGAAAGCCCAGGCCGGTGCAGTCCGGGCAGGCGCCGCTGGGATTGTTGAAGGAGAACATCCGGGGCTCCAGCTCGGAAAGGCTGATGCCGCAGTCCTCGCAGGCGTAGTTCTGGGAAAAGCTCAGCTCCCGGTCCTCCCTGGGCAGCTGAATGGTCACCAAGCCGCCGGAATGGCTGCAGGCGGTTTCAATGGAGTCCGTCAGCCGGCGGCGCAGGCCTTCTTTCAGCACCAGCCGGTCCACCACCAGCTCAATGGTATGCTTTTTGTTCTTCTCCAACTTGATCTCTTCCGTCAGGTCGTAAAGAATTCCGTCGGCTCTCACCCGGGCAAAGCCCTGCTTCCGGGCATCCTCAAACACCTTGACGTGCTCGCCCTTTTTGCCCCTTACAACCGGAGACAGCACCACAAACCGGGTGCCCTCTCCCAGGGCCTCCACCCGGTCCACAATCTGGTCAATGGTCTGGCGACGGATTTCCTTTCCGCACCTGGGGCAGTGGGGAATGCCCACCCGGGCCCATAAAAGACGCAGATAATCATAGATTTCCGTCACCGTGCCCACGGTGGAGCGGGGGCTTTTGGAGGTGGTCTTCTGGTCGATGGAGATGGCGGGAGACAGGCCCTCAATGGCGTCAACATCCGGTTTATCCATCTGGCCCAAAAACTGCCGGGCATAGGAGCTGAGGCTCTCCACATACCGGCGCTGGCCCTCGGCGTAAATGGTATCGAAGGCCAGGCTGGATTTTCCGGAACCGCTGAGCCCCGTAAATACCACCATTTTATCTCTGGGGATGGTCACATTCACATTTTTCAGGTTGTTTTCCCGGGCGCCCCGGATAATGATCTGATCGTTCATAGCTTACCTCTCTGGTAGAAACCGACTTTTTTCGTACACACTATTATACCACAGAACAACATCCGTTACAAGAACTATTTTCAAACGAAATTTCGCTTACCTCTTTCCCCACATCCCGTCAAGCATCTTGTTTTTTCTCCGTCCTTCCGTTATAATACCCATATTGATTCTGCGTTCAGCGTAAGGAGATACCATGAAACACAACACCACGCTTTCTCATGCCGGCTTCCTTCGGCAGCCACTGCCGGAGTATGCCTGCACGTGTATGCTGAGCACCCTGGCCTTTGGTCTGCTGGCCCACGGATTCGCTTTGTTTACAAAGCTCGCCATAGGGGATGAAGCCTTTCTTCTGTTTACCGTAGGCGCCACAACCGGATCCGGCAGGTGGTTCCTGGGCCTGCTGGGCAGCGCCGTTCAATTTTTCTTCGGCTCTCCCAACTTCAGCCTTCCCCTTTGGGGCGGTCTGCTGACACTGGTTTTCACCGGTCTTTGCAGCTGTGTGCTGGTATCCTGGCTGGGACTGGTCAAAAAGCGGAGCTGGATTCTTGTCAGCGGGATTCTCACCGTTTTCCCGGTGATGTCCGGTCTGTTTTTTTACTGCTTTACCGCCCCCTACTATATGTTGGGCTTGTTGCTGGTTCTGCTGGGCGGACGGCTTCTGTGCACCCAGCGGCGCGCAGGTGCCTTTCTGGGCAGCGTTTGCCTGGTATGCCTTGGCCTGAGCATCTACCAGGCGTTTCTGCCCTTGTTTCTCAGCCTGCTGCTGGTGTTTTTCCTGAAAGAACGCTTTCAGGAACCGCGCGGAACACTTCCCGGGCTTTTGAAAGACGTCGGCTGGTATTGCCTGGGCTGTCTTTTCATCGCGGCTTTCTATCTGCTGAGTGTACGTCTGTCCATCCGTCTGTCCGGAACGGAATTGACGGATTACAAGGGTATCTCCAGTATGGGCTCGGCCAGCATTCCGGAATATCTGCACCGAATCAAGCTGGCAATTTACCTGTTCTTTTTCCCTGCCCGGGCGGATCGGTACGCCTTTCTCTTTCCCTATCGGCTTCTGCCCTGCTACTGGCTCACGCTGATCGGAATCGGGCTGCTGAGTCTGGCGCCAATCCTCCGGCTTTTCCGTCAATCGCCCGTCACCGGCATCGCGGGACTTCTGGCGCTTGCCTTTTTCCCGCTGGCGGTCAATTTTATTTATCTGCTCTGCGCCCAGGCGGATGTTTACAATCTGATGCTCTTTGGGCTGATGGCTCCCTTTTTTCTGCTGGTTTGCCTGACGGACTGGGCGCTTCCTGCCGGGAACGGAAAAACCGCCCTGGTTCTCCGGAAGGCGGCGGTGGTGCTTCTGGCGGTTTTCTGTCTGTTCTGTATCCGAACGGACAACGCCGTGTATGCCAGAGGCCATTATATGCAGGAGCGGGCAAAATCTTATTTCACAACCATGATCGCGCAAATCAAAAGCACCCCGGGCTATACCGGCGCCACTCCCGTTGCCTTTGTGGGTGACATCTATTCCTACACGGATCCCACCTTCCGGGGTATTGCGGGCTTCGGAGCCCTCAGTATGGCCCCCCTTCCCTATGATTCTTCTCCCTTCAGCATCGGGCACTCCTGGAAGGATTTCCTGAATCTATGGTGCGGCTTCTCCCCGCCCTTTGCCAACCCGGAAGCGTTTGAATCCCTTCCCGAGGTACAGGCCATGCCCGCCTACCCGGACAGCGGCTCGATCCGGATGGTAAACGGAGTGGTCGTGGTGAAACTTTTGGGCGATTAACGAATGGGTTCGGTACTCCTTTTGGCATAGAATAACACCCCATTTCTTAGTACAAGTATTAT
>JAXEMQ010000215.1:0-3824 GCA_034099845.1 Faecousia sp. | reverse complement strand
CCGGATATTCAGTTGGAGTTTTTTCAGATGTGGTCAAACATGTGGTCAAAGGCTATTTTAGACCAGAGCAGGGGAGAAGTCAAGAAGAAAAAGCGCTAGAGCCGCAACGGGTTTTCGGGTCGGCTCCTTTCTGCGGGGCAGTAGGTGCTCCAGCTCCCAAACCAGGCGCCCTACCAACTGGGCCACACCCGGATAGCCACTACATTATACAGGAAGCATGGGAAAAAAGCAACCGTTAAATCTCTTTTCATTTGCGTTTGTTTTTGATGGCTGGTATAATACACAGGAGGGAGGGGAGCAGAATGGAGAAAGGGCTCTCTCAGGAAGGTCTCAAAATCCTTGCCTGTGTAACCATGCTGGTGGATCACGCTGCGCTTCTTTTTGGCGGAAGTCCCTGGCTGCGGGTGATTGGGCGGCTGGCGTTCCCAATCTACTGTTTTTTGCTGACGGAGGGGATCCGTCATACCCGGGATGTAAGGCGCTATTTGTCCCGCTTGCTGTTTGCGGCGATTGTTTCGGAGCCCATCTACGATCTGGTGCTTTATCCCTGCGTGGGGATCTGGCAGCATCAAAATGTGTTGTGGACGCTGGCGCTGGGCTGCGCAATGCTCTGGTGCATGACGATGATTCACAAACCGGTTGCAAAACTCGCGGTAATGCTTTTGTTTGCTCTGGCCGCACAATTGGTGCGAGCCAGTTATGGCAGCAGTGGGATCTACATGATCGCTTTGTTTGCCCTCTGTCGGGGGGTGCCGGAGGGGAAATGGGCCCTTGCGGCAGGACTGTTGGTGATCAACTGGCTGATGGGCAGCTTCACGGTCTCTGTTTTCGGACTGGATGTTCCGGTGCAGCTGTTTGCGGAGCTGGCGCTGGTCCCAATTTTTCTGTATTCCGGGGAAAAGAGAACCCGATTAAAAGCCGTTTCCTGGGGCTTCTACTTGTTTTACCCGGCACATCTGTTGCTGCTTTGGGGAATCGCCCAGTGTGTTACCGGCGCTTCGTGCTTTGGATGATCGCATGAAAAACACTCCGAAAGCGTTTTACGTGCTTTCGGAGTGTTTTCATAATGGTTACACATTGAACAGGAAGTTGACGATGTCGCCGTCCTTCATAACGTATTCCTTGCCCTCGCTGCGGACCAGACCCTTTGCTTTGGCGCTTGCCATGGTCCCGCAGGCTTTCATGTCCTCAAAGGCGATGACTTCCGCGCGGATGAAGCCCCGTTCAAAGTCCGTGTGAATCTTTCCGGCAGCCTGGGGGGCCTTGGTCCCCTTTTTGATGGTCCAGGCGCGGCATTCATCGGAACCGGCGGTGAGGAAGGAGATGAGGCCCAGAAGGGTGTAGCTGCTGCGGATCAGACGGTCCAGGCCGGATTCCTGAACACCCAACTCTTCCATGAACATGGCCTTTTCTTCAGGGTCGTCCAGCTCGGCAATATCGGCCTCCAGCTTGGCGCAGATGGGGATCAGCTGGCTGCCCTCTTCCTCGGCCAACTGCTTCACGGCCATGTAGTGACGGCTGCTTTCCGGATCGTTGACCTCGTTTTCGGCCAGATTGGCAACATAGATGGTCTTTTTCAGAGTCAGCAGGTCGGAGGTGGCAATCAGGGCCATGTCGTCCTCGGTGCAGTCAAAGGTGCGGGCCAGCTTGCCCTGGTTCAGGTGGGCCAGCAGCTCCGTAAAGAGCTCCGCTTCCTTCACAAAGCGCTTGTCGCCGCCCTTGGCCGCTTTCTGACACTTGTCAATGCGGCGCTCCACCATTTCGATGTCGGCCATGACCAGCTCCAGATTGATGATGTCAATGTCCCGCAGGGGATCGGTGGAGCCTTCCACATGGGTGACGTTGCTGTCTTCAAAACAACGGACCACATGGACAATGGCATCGGTGGTACGGATGTTGCTCAGAAATTTGTTGCCCAGGCCCTCACCCTTGGAAGCACCCTTCACAAGGCCGGCGATGTCCACAAACTCAATCACAGCGGGGGTGACCTTCTTGGGCTGATGAAGCTGTGCCAGCCAGTCCAGCCGCTCATCGGGAACGGAAACCACACCCACGTTGGGGTCAATGGTGCAGAACGCGTAGTTGTCTGCAGGGACACCGGCATTGGTGATGGCATTGAACAGAGTGGATTTGCCCACATTGGGTAGCCCAACGATACCTAATTTCATTTATTTCAAAACTCCTTTATTTGCAATGGTTTTTCGGGTTAGGGGGATGCCCTCCGCACCAATTCCGCACCAATTTTTCGCCAGCGCACCATTTTAGCTTGCCATGGTGGTGCTCTGTTCAAACTGTTTTACGGCATTGGTAAGGGAGGCATCGGTCACATGGACATAGCGATCCATGGTGGTTTTGATGCTCGAATGACCGAGCAGCCTTTGCAGGACTTTCGGCATGATCCCGCGTTCAATCGCGCGAGTAGCGTAGGTATGCCGCAGAGCGTGCATACAGAACCGCTTGATTTTCGCCTCATCGCACAATTTGTACAGGTGGGTATCATAGGAGCTGTTTTTGTTCGGCTCGCCGGTGCGGTAGTTGACAAACACCAGATCCCGCATACAAAGGTATCTGGTCTGACCGGTGCGGCGATCCACATATTCCAGAATCTGTGAAAGCAGCTCCGATTCCTTCCGGGTGTGCCGCTCCTCGTAGCAGGATTTCAGCACATCGTATGCCCGGTTCGTCAGGGGAATGGTTCGGTAGCTGCTTGCCGATTTGGGAGGACCGGCGCGCCAAACACCTTCGCTATGGCGGTATTCCAGCGTCTTGCTGACAGTCAGCGTCCGCTTCTTCCAGTCGATGGAATCCCATGTAAGGCCAATCATTTCCGAAGTGCGCAGCCCGGTCTCCAACAGTAGCACATACTGCCTGTAGTTGTGAGAGCGTTTTGCGGTTTCCAGAAAGGTTTCCTGTTCTTCTACGGTCAAGAACTTTATGTCATCCACAGCGCGGACGGGTTTCGTATACCGAACCCCGTCCATCGGATGCTTTGTGAGCATATCATTCGTCACCGCAGCGCGGAACATGGTGCCCATTGCAATATAGGTCTGGCGAATGGTGGAGCCTGCATAGGTTGCCTCCATCCGATTCAGAACGATTTTGCAATGCATGGGTTTGACATCGCACAGGCGCATACTTCCGATTACTGGCTGGATGTTCCTTTCGTACCGTTCCCGGTAATTCCTCCGGGTGTTGGGAGCCAGGTCTGCGATGAGATTCGCAATCCAGAACTCGAACCAGGCGTCCACCGTCATTTCGGAGGAGGGGTTATAAACATCGTGCTTGTCTTCGTACTGTGCGTCTGCCAGCCAGTTGCGGGCTTCCGGGAGGGTATCAAAGTGCTTCTCCCGTCTGGCACCGTTCTTGGCTCAATATCTTGCGGAGAACTTACCGTCTTTTCTCTGGCAGATACCCTTGCCGCATTCTTTGCCTTTTCGATTTTTGCCCATTTAATGAACTCCTTTCCGTAGAGCCGGAAACGCGAGTTCATCACGACACCTTACTCTATCATAATTTCGCATATTTTTCAATATCTTTCGGCTTTTTTGGTGCGCACCAAAATCGGTGGGTTTCATCATCAAATTGCCACCCGCCCTTCGATAAACGCCTCAAATGCCCTGCGTTTTACCAGTTTCTTGGTGCCAACATAGAGAACAAAGGGGCAGTTAGGTTGTTTCAACAGTTCATCAATCTTATTGATTCCAATATTGCTGTATTCGGCTGCTTCCCGGATGGAAAGCAGCATTTTCCGGTCGATAGGCAGGGAAGTCACCTGCTGGTTTTGATTCGTCATAGGCAGAAATATCCTTTCTCAGATTTCCATG
>JAXEMQ010000214.1:0-3705 GCA_034099845.1 Faecousia sp. | reverse complement strand
TATGGAAATGATCATCTACGGCCGCCTGCCGCTGATGATCACGGAGCACTGCCTGATTAAGAACAAAACCGGCGAATGCGGCTGCCAGAGCGGCGTGCCCGTAAAGCTCACCGACAAAACCGGCGCGGATTTCCCCGTTATGAAGGAAGCCGACACCTGCCGCAGTGTTCTTTTGAACGGCAAGAAGCTCTACTGGCTGGACCGGCAGAACGATCTTGCCAAGCTGGGCCTGTGGGCTGTCCGGATGAACTTCACCACGGAAAATGCCCGGGAGGTTGATCGGATTCTGGAGGAATATCTGGTTCCCACCTCCTTTGACCCCGGCGCCTGCACCAGAGGGCTGTACCTGCGGGGCGTGGAGTAAAGAATTGACAATTGACAATTGATAGTTGACAATTTTCGGTACGCTTTCAATAAAATCCAAATCCAAAAAACAGAGCATATTTCATCCTGTCTTGGGTGGATCATCGATCAATTTCAATCCATCCCCGCAAGGGATACCATAATTGACAATTGACAACTGTCAATTGTCAGTTAGAAAGGATACACTATGCAACTCATTCTCGCGTCCGCTTCCCCGCGGCGAAAGGAACTGCTGGGTCTTTACGGCATTCCCTTTACCGTGAGGGCCGCGGATATTGACGAAACCATGGACCCGGATAAGCCTCCCTTTGACGAGGTTGCCCGGCTGAGCCGGGAAAAGGCCCTTGCCGTTTCCCGGGAGCCCGAAGACGTGGTGGTTGCCGCCGACACCATCGTGGTCTGCGGCGGCATCGTTTTGGGAAAGCCCAAAGATGAAGCCCAGGCAATCGAAATGCTGGGGCTTCTCTCCGGCCGTACCCACCAGGTGATGACGGGCTGTACCGTTCTCCGAAACGAAAAATGCGAAACCTTCACGGAGGTGACGGACATTCACTTCCGCCCCCTGTCCCCCGGTGAAATCCGGCGCTATGTGTCCACCGGCGAGCCCATGGACAAGGCAGGCGCTTACGGCATCCAGGGCGGTGCCGCCCTGTTCTGTCAGCGCATGGAGGGGGACTACTATAATGTAATGGGATTGCCCGTCTGTGCCCTTGGGCAGGTCCTGAAGCAAATTGCCCCGGAATGGATGGAGGAACAACAGGCATGAAGCAGCTCTTTAGTACCAAACTGAGAATTATTCTGGTGCTGGTCGTACTGATTACGGCCGCCCTTTCCGTTGTGGCCGGTCTGACCAACCAGTCGGTACCGGACCTGGTGATCCAGGGCCTGCTGACCCCTTTCCGGTCCGCCGCCACCGCCCTGACCAATACCGTGGAACGCTACTACAGCTATATGTTCAAATATGAGGCTCTGGAAGCGGAAAACCAGGTTCTCAAAGCCCAGATTGCCCAGATGGAGGACGTTGCCCGTCAGGCCGATGCCACCGCCCGTGAAAACGAGCGTCTGCGCAAAACCATCAAGCTGCAGAACGCCCACGAAAGCTATGTGCTGCAGGACGCCTATATCATCGGCTGGAGCTCCACCGATTTCACCAGCGTTCTGACCGTCAACCGGGGCAGCGATGCCGGCATCGCCACCAATATGTGCGCCGTCACCGAAACCGGTGAAGTGGTGGGCCTGGTGACCCAGGTGGGCAAAAACTACGCGGAGATCAAGACCGTGCTGGACTCCACGCTGGAAATTTCTTCCACCATCTCCTCCTCCGGCTACAACGGCATGGTGAAGGGCGGCTATATGAACGGCACCGAAAAGCTGCTGAAAATGGACTATCTGCCCTCCGCCGCCATCATCCGGAACAATCAGCAGGTGGTTACCTCCGGTTCTACCGTGTACCCCCGGGGTCTGATCGTGGGCTCTGTGGTGGATGCCGGTTTTGAGCAGACCGGCGTTGCCAAGTACGCCCTCCTTAAATCCGCTGCCGACATTGATTCTCTGGAGCAGGTTTTTATCATCACCCAGTACACCACCGATGTGGACACCGCCGGTGCTTCCGCCGACGGTTCCGCCGATACCACCGCGGAAACCACCGCGCCTACGGAGTAACGCCATGGCAGAAAATCGTAATCGGCGGCCTTCCGGCAGAAAACCCGCCGGGAGCCGGAGCCGCCCCGGATCTGACCCCCGCCGTAGGCCCAGACGGCGGCGGAAACCAAGCCTTTGGCAGGTGCTGGCGGACCGTGTCACCCGCTACCGGGCGGAACGGTCCGAATTCCGGCCCGACAGTCAGGAGAGCCCTTTCCTCAAATCCCTGCATTTTACCCATCAGCAGCGGATCCGTCTGCTGCGGTGGGTGCTTCTGAGTCTGGTGTGCATTCTGTGCCTGGTGGTACAGGACTGCATTATGAGCCGGTTCCGCCTTTTCGGCGCCACCACAGATCTGGCCGTTGCCGCCATTTTTCTTGTAACCATCATGGAGGGCAGCGAAACCGGCGGCATTTTTGCCCTGCTGGCCGCCATCGTCTACCACTTTTCCGGCTCCGCCCCCGGGGCCTACTGTGTATCCCTTATCGGCATTCCCGGGATTCTCTGCGCCCTGTTCCGCCAGCGGTTCTGGCATCGGGGCACCACGTCTAACCTACTGTGCAGCTCCATTGCCATGTTTGTCTATGAGATCGGCCTGTTCCTCACCGCCCTGTTTTTGGGCCTGACCCGGCTGGACCGCTTCCCCTACTTTGTGCTCACCGCGGTCTACTCCATAGTCCTGATGATCCCGCTGTACCAGCTAATTATCCGTATCGGACAAATGGGAGGTCATGTATGGAAAGATTGACCCGATTCCGGGCAGGGGTATTGCTCGGTATCTTCTCCTTTATTATGCTCCTGTATGCCGCCAGGCTCTTTGATCTGCAGATCATCAAGACCGACGGCAACACGGACAACACCACCCTCTACTCCACCGTTACCACGGTGCGGGCATCCCGCGGCTCCATTCTGGACCGCAACGGCAAGATTCTGGTAGGCAACCGTGCCTCCTACGACCTGGTCTTCAACCACTTTGTTATCAAATCCGCGGATAACCGGAACGAATACCTGTACCGGCTGCTGAAAAAGTGCGAGGAGCTGGGGGTTGACCACCTGGATCATCTGCCGGTTACCGCGAAACGTCCCTTTGAATACACCCTCAGCAACTATTCCACCGCCTGGCAGGGCTACTTCCAGAACTACATGGTGGACTGCGGCTGGGACCCGGATATTACCGCCCCGTTGCTGATTGAAAAAATGCGTACCCGCTACAAAATTCCCGATACCTGGACCGAGGAAGAGGCCCGCGCCGTCATCGGTCTGCGGTACGAATTTGACCTTCGCGGCGTTACCAACCTACCCAGCTACGTTTTTATCTCCGACGTTTCCAGTGAAAATCTGGCCGCCCTTCTGGAGCTGAACACCCCGGGCCTGATGGTGGAATCCTCCACCGTCCGGGAATACCATACCACCTACGCCGCCCACATTCTGGGCTACCTGGGCGGAATGGACGATGCCGATTGGGCCAAATACAAGGATCAGGGCTACTCCATGGACGCCTACATCGGCCAGGCCGGCTTTGAGGAGGCCTTTGAGGAGTACCTCCACGGCATTGACGGTCAGCGTCTGGACAAGGTTACCAAGGAAGGCACCATCGTCTCCCAGGCCTATATCAAAGGCAAGGAGCCCATTGCCGGCAACAACGTGGAAACCACCATCGATATTTCCCTTCAGAAAATCGCCGAGGACGCACTGGCCCAG
>JAXEMQ010000113.1:0-20538 GCA_034099845.1 Faecousia sp. | reverse complement strand
GTCCACGGCCTGCAGGGCATGATAGGCATCGTTTTCCTTCAAAACCCGGAAGACGGACAGGCCCTTCGCGGCAAGCGCCCCGTTGGTGGTGCCGTCCGCATAGCCGCCTGCGGCATCTGTGGGACCGTCCGTGCCGTCGCTTCCCACACTGAATACGCACACACCGGGAAGTCCGTCCAGCGCGGGGGCAGCCGCCAGGGCCAGCTCCTGATTCCGGCCCCCTTTTCCCTGGCCGGTGAGCTGCACAACGGTCTCGCCGCCTGCCAGGAAGGCCAGCTTCCTGCCCTGGCCGCAATGGGTACGGGCAATGGTTCCCAGGAAGCTGCCTGCCTCCTTGGCCTGGCAGCAGAGCTGATCCGTCAGCAGCACCGGGGTATAACCCAGCTTCTCACATTCCGCCGCGGCGGCGGCACACAGCTCCCGGACGGAGCCGGTGATCTGGGTGGTCACATTGTCAAGATGTTTGGGCGTTTCCCTTTGCAGGCAGGCCCGGGCCTCCGGAGTCAGGCGGAGGCTGTATTTTTCCGCGATGGCCGCCGCCTGGGCGCAGGTGGTGGTATCCGGCACCGCGGGGCCGGAGGCAATCATATCCAGAGGATCCCCCAGAATATCCGACAGCACAATGGAAAACACCCTGGCCGGTTTGCAGCATTCCGCGAAGCGGCCGCCCTTCACCGCGGACAAGCGCTTGCGGATGGTGTTGATCTCCACAATATCCGCTCCACAGGCCAGAAGCTGGCCGGTGATGTCCTGCAGCACCTGGGGATCCACCAGGGGCTTTTCAAACAGCGCGCTGCCGCCGCCGGAGAGCAGGAACAGCACCGTATCCTGCCCGGTGAGGCCCGAAACCAGCTCCAGCGCCGCCTGGGTGCCGGAGAAGGAGTTGTCATCCGGCACCGGATGACCGGCCTCCCGGCAGTCAAAATTTCCCAGAGGGCCCATAACGTGGCCGTATTTGGTCACCACCACGCCGCCTTCGATCCGGTCCCCCAGGCAGTCCCGGGCTGCCTTCGCCATCTGCCAGGCGGCTTTGCCCGCGGCCACCAGCAGCACCCTTCCGGGAAAATCCACCCCCTTCAGAGCTCTTGCCACCGCGTCATCCGGCTGAACCGCCCGGATGGAGGCGGCCACAATCCGATCGGCCTGGTTGCGCATTGTCATATCCATAACAAAATACCTCACTCATAATTTGAAACCGGGCAGGGCAGCTGTGCCGCCCTGCCCGGAAGGTTGCAGAAAATATCAGAAGATCAGGCTCATGGCAAAGATGCCGACCATAGCGCTCAGGCCGAGAACCAGAGTCAAAGCGGTCTGGGTCTTGTAGCCCTGATCCGGGGTCATCTGACCAAAGTTGGTGACAACCCAGAAGTAGGAGTCGTTGGCATGAGAAACGGTCATGGCACCGGCGCCGATGGCCATAACGGTCAGCGCTGCCTTGGCGGGGCTGTCCAGGCCAATGGCACCCAGCAGAGGCGCCACGATACCGGCGGTGGTGGTGATGGCAACGGTGGAGGAGCCCTGTGCGGACTTCAGAATCGCGGCCAGCAGGAAGGGGAAGAAGATACCAACGGAGCCCAGAACGGTGGCGTTGGAGGTGATGTAGTTGACCATGTCGCTGGAGGAGATGACCTTGCCCAGAACGCCGCCGGCGGCGGTGACGAACAGGATGGGGCCGGTGACCTTCAGGGTGTTGTTGGTCAGCTCATAGAAGTTGCCCATCTTATCGGCGGTAGCCAGCTGGATGACGGCGCAGACGGTGCCCACAGCCAGAGCGATGACGGGCTTGCCCAGGAAGTTGAACAGATCGAAAGCGAAGCCGGTCCAACCTGCCATGGAGGCGATGGAGCCCAGAGCCATCAGGACAATGGGAACCACAATGGGAGCCAGGGCGTTGAAGCCGCCGGGCAGCTTGCCGTAGCTGGCAACCAACTCTTCATAGGTCTTGACGGTTTCCTCGGCAGAGCCGGTTTCATCCGCACTCTTGACCTTCTTGCCGATGAACTTGGCAAAGAGCAGGCCCGCAATCAGAGGCAGGATGGAGGCCAGAACACCAAGGCCCATAACCAGCAGCAGGTTGTTGCCGATGCCCAGGGTATTGGCGGCGGCGAGGGGGCCGGGGGTGGGAGGAATGAACACGTGGGAGATGTACAGGCCGGCGGACAGCGCAACGGTCATAGCCACGCTGGAGGTGCCGGTGCGGCGGACCATTGCCTTCCGGATGGGATCCAGAATAACAAAGCCGCTGTCGCAGAAGACGGGGATGGAAACGACCCAGCCCATGAGCTCAATGGCCAGCTCGGGGTTCTTCTGACCAACCAGCTTTACCACCATGTCGGCCAGCTTCAGGGCAGCGCCGGTCTGCTCCAGGACGGTGCCGATCAGGGCGCCCAGGATGATGACGATGCCGATGGAGCTGAAGGTTCCGGAGAAGCCTGCGCCGATGACTCCGGCAATATCACCCAGGGGGATGCCTGCCAGAAGGGCCAGGATCAGGGAAACGCTCATGATGGACAGGAAGGGATGGACCTTGTACTTGGAGATTGCTACGATCATTATTACAATTGCCAGAACAAATGCAATAATTAGGGGTAAACCTGTCATGATAGAATCCTCCTCACATTTTTTGAGCAGATTGCACAGATAATGCACCTCTCATCTCTGCTCTGTTGTTCATTATATTAAAGGTTTTTCAAAAAAATTGCAATGGTACGGAGGACGCAAAAAACAGGGAATATTTGTTCCCGATGACAAAAACTGTCAAAATGTCAGTTCACCCTCACCCCGGCTCAGATCCAGATACAGCAGCATGGCCAGGTACAGCGAGGGGGCCTGACTGGGCTTGCGCACATCCAGGCCGGTGATTTCCGCAAGCCGCTTCAGACGGTACTGCATGGTATTCTTGTGGATGAACAGCTGCTGGGCCGCCTTCTGCAGGGAACCCTCCACGGAAAAGAAGACCTCCAGCAGCTCCACATACTCTGCCGCCTCTTTTGAGGAGCACCCCCGGAAGATCCGCTGCAGGTATTCCAGCTTGCTGTCCCGGGACAGGCCGTCCAGCAGCAGCTCCGTGCGCAGGGACTCAAAGCAGGTCACGGCGGAATTGCTGTAGGCGGCGGTGTTCCAGGCCCGGTTCGCCTGAAGATAGGCGGAGTGGACATCCTGGCAGGCACCGTCAATGCCGAAAATCATGCTGACCCCCAGCCGGTTTCCCACATCCCGGGCAATTTCCCGGCAGAGCTCCTCCAGGGCCTGGGTCTCCTGCCGTCGAAGCAGCAGAATCTGCCGGGCCGCATTGCGCAGAATGATGCCGCCCTGGGCCCGGACGTGGTCATCCACCAGATGCTCCACCTGTTCCAGCACGATCTGTCCCTCCAGGGTGCCGGTATACTGCTCCCGGTTTTTGGCGGAGGCCACGATGCAGCGCCTGGGGATGTGGATGTCAATGCCCATGGCAAAGCCCCGCTCGGAAAGGGACTGGGGATTGCTCATGGCGCTGCCCAGAATCCAATCCTCCAGAAACCGGCTCAGCACACGCTGGTCCAGCTGCCGGTTGTCCAGGGTCATCCGCTCCCGGATCAGAATCTCCGCCATTTTCTTGACGATCTGACCGTATTTGATGACCTCCGTATAGTCACCGGTGATGCCGATGACGCCCTGGACCTCGCCGTCCACCTCAATGGGCAGGTTGATGCCCCGGCGGACATTGGGCATTTCCCGCTCCAGTTCCGGGGTAATGTAGAATTCCTTCAGGCGGTTCTGGATGATCCGGTAGGCGCCGGTGTGGAAATTGCCGATCCGGGCAGGGTCGTTGCTGGCAACGATGTGTCCGGTTTCGTCCATCAGATTGATGTTCTGCTTCACCAGCTTGCCGATTTCTTCCACAATCTGCTGGGCACTGTTTTGGGATATTTTCATAGGCTCTCTCAGCGGCCGATCTTAATGCCGGTCAGGTGCTCGTAGTACTTGGCGATGGCGCTGTGGTCGTTGCCGCCGCAGTCGTGGTGGTGCAGCCACTCCATAATCTCCTGAACGGAGGCGGTCATGGGCACGGGGGCACCCACGGCATGGGCGCAGTCCAGGGCGTTATTCAGATCCTTGATGTGCAGGTCGATCTTGAAGCCGGGCTTGTCGTTGCCGGACAGCATCATGGGGCCCTTGGCGTCCATAACGGCGGAGCCTGCCAGGCCGCCCCGGATGGCCCGGAACACCAGCCCGGGATCCACACCGGCCTTCTGGGCCAGGGTAAAGGCCTCCGCCACCGCCTGAATATTGCAGGCCACAATAATCTGGTTGGCAAGCTTTGTGGTGTTGCCGGCGCCCACGTCGCCGCAGCGGACGGCGGAAGCGCCCATGGTCAGCAGCATATCCTTACACTTGTCAAAGATTTCCTGCTTGCCGCCCACCATGAAAGCCAGGGTGCCATCGATGGCCTTGGGCTCACCGCCGGAAACGGGGGCGTCCAGCATCTCGATGCCCTTTTCCGTCAGCACGGCGGCGATCTCCTTGGAGACCAGGGGGCTGATGGAGCTGCAGTCGATGAAAATCTGACCGGTGCGCATGTAGGACGCCACAGCGTCTTCTCCCAGCATGACTTCCTTCACCTGGGGACCGTTGGGCAGCATGGTGATGATCACCTCACAGTTTTCCGCCAGCTCCTGACGGCTGCCTGCATGGGCGCCGCAGGCGGCCAGCTCCTCCATGGGCCCCCGGCTGCGGTTATTCACCCAAACCTCGTGGCCTGCCTTCAGCAGATTCTTTGCCATGGGCTTGCCCATAATCCCAAGCCCAATAAAACCGATTTTCATGTTGATAACCTCCGCAATCAGACTCTACACGCAGCTGCGTTTGCCTTGATTATACCAAATCGGACAGAATCGTCAAGATTTCGCCGATGGATTGAATCCGCAAAAGAAACCTGCTAGGAAATGGTTGATAACCTCAAGGCGAATCTTGAAAGTCGTAAGCGTGGTATCCCTTGCCGTTTCACTTTGAAAACAGGTTCCCGCATAATTCCCCAAAACCTGCAAACACTACCACTGGAATTTACCACAAGGAGAGGAAAAGATATGAAAGCTACAGGCATTGTCCGCCGGGTGGATGATTTGGGGAGAATCGTCATTCCAAAGGAGATCCGCAGAACCCTCCGGATCCGGGAGGGTGACCCCTTGGAGATTTACACCGAGAAGGACGGGGGTGTGATCTTCCGCAAATACTCCCCCATGGGGGATTTGCAGGAGTTTGCCAGCCAGATGTGTGAATCCGTCAGCGCCGCCACGGGGCACATAACGGCCATTGCGGACCGGGACGGCATCATCGCCCTTCACGGGGCGCCCCGGAAGGAGCTGCTGGACAAGCCCAACTCCCCGGAGCTGGAAAAGCTGATGGAGCAGCGGAAAAACTATCTCTATCAGCAGGGCGACAAGCCCATCCTGGCCTCCCAGGGGGAGAGCAAATACCATCTGGGTGCCGCGTCCCCCATTCTTTCTCAGGGGGATCTGATGGGCAGCGTCCTGCTTCTGCTGGAAGAACACGACACCCCTCTGGGGCAGAGCGAACAGGATCTGACCAAAGCCATCGCCGGCTTTCTGGGAAAGCAGATGGAAAGCTGAACAAAAAAAGTCCCCCTTATCGCCGTGATAAGGGGGACCGTTCGTATATCGATTTTGGGGACTTACTCCCGGAAGCCGGCGATCCGGCGGGCCACATGGACACCGCTGGCGGAGGCATGGGACAGGGAATGGGTGATGCCGCTGCCGTCGCCGATGATATAGAGCCCCGGATACTTGGTTTCCAGGTGCTCGTTCACGGCCACCTCCATATTATAGAACTTGACCTCCACGCCATACAGGAGGGTGTCATCGTTGGCGGTGCCGGGGGCGATTTTGTCCAGGGCATAGAGCATTTCGATGATGCCGTCCAGAATCCGCTTGGGCAGCACCAGGCTCAGATCGCCGGGGGTGGCGTTGAGGGTGGGGGTGACGAAGCTCTCCTCCATTCGCTTGGGGGTGGAGCGCTGGCCCCGGATCAGATCCCCGAAGCGCTGAACAATGACGCCGCCGCCCAGCATATTGCTGAGCCTTGCGATGGACTCACCGTAGCCGTTGGAATCCTTGAAGGGCTCGGAGAAGTGCTTGGCAACCAAAAGGGCAAAGTTGGTGTTTTCCGTCTGCTTGGCGGGATCCTCGTAGCTGTGGCCGTTGACGGTGATGATGCCGTTGGTATTCTCGTTGACCACGGCGCCCTTGGGGTTCATGCAGAAGGTGCGGACCTTATCCTCATACTTCTGGGTGCGGTAGACAATCTTGCTCTCGTAGAGCTCATCGGTCAGGTGGGAGAATACCACCGCCGGCAGCTCCACACGGACGCCGATGTCCACACGGTTGGACTGGGTGGGGATCTCCATCTCCCGGCAGATCTCCTCCATCCACTTGCTGCCGCTGCGGCCTACGGAGACGATGCACTGCTTGCAGGTATAGGACGCGCTGTCGCACCGGATCTCGTAACCGCCGCTTACGCAGCGGATGCCCCGGACCGGGGTATCAAAGTGGAAGTCCACCTTATCCTGAAGATACGCGTACAGGTTTTCCAGCACCACATAGTTGATGTCGGTGCCCAGATGGCGCACGGAGGCATCCAGCAGGTGCAGGTCGTTCTGAATGCAGATGGTCTTAAACTTGGTGCCGGCGGTGGAATAGAGTCTGGTGCCCGCGCCGCCGTAGGCCATGTTGATGTCATCTACATATTTCATCAGGTCCAGGGCCCGCTTCTTGCCGATATACTCGTAGAGGGTGCCGCCGAAATCGTTGGTGATGTTGTATTTTCCGTCGGAAAAAGCCCCCGCGCCGCCGAAGCCGGACATGATGGAGCAGCTCTTGCAGCCAATACAGCTCTTGATGGTGGTGCCGTTGATGGGGCAGGCCCGCTTGTTCAGGGGATGACCGGCCTCAAAAACGCCGATCTTCAGGCCGGGCGCCCGCAGCACCAGCTCGTACGCAGAAAAAATGCCGCCGGGACCGGCGCCAATAATAAGCACATCATAGTTCATAACGTTCCATTCTCCTGTTGTTCACTCGATATTTGGGGATGATTGATGCTACTTTCACTTTGATTATAACATATTCTCCCCTTTCGTCAAGGGAAAGACCGCTTTCTTTAAAAATACTGTGGCTTTTCCAAAAAAATTGTGATATGATGGCACTGTCATTCCGAAAACTCCCTTGACGCCTGGAGGCTCTATGCTTTTTAATTCTTATTCGTTTCTGCTGTTTTTCCCCCTGGTTCTGATTGTCGTGGGTCTGGTCCCCGCCAGGTGGAAGAACCCGGCGCTGCTGCTGGCAAGCTACTATTTTTACAGCTGCTTCAGCAAGCGCTACTGCCTGCTGCTGCTCGGCTGCACACTGGTGGTCTATTTCGCCGCCCGGCTTCTCCGGAACCGGAAGTGGGCCTTTTGGTGTGGCCTGACCATCCTTCTTGGCGTGCTGGCCCTGTTCAAATACACGGATTTTGCCCTCTATACCCTGGAAAAGCTGCTGGGCAAGCTGGGGACAGACCGCAGCCTTCCCCGGCTGAATCTGATTCTGCCCATGGGCATCTCCTTTTTCACCTTCCAGGCTGCCGGGTATCTGATGGATGTTTACAAGGGAAAATATCCCCCGGAGGAGAACTTTGTCCGGTTTGCTCTGTTTGTCTCCTTCTTTCCCCAGCTGGTTTCCGGCCCCATCGGCCGGGGGGATCAGATGCTGCCCCAATATGCCGCCCCGGAAAAGCCCGGCTTTCAGGACCTCCGGGCAGGTCTTCTGACCCTGACCTGGGGCTATTTTCAGAAGCTGGTGATTGCCGACCGGGCCGCCATTCTGGTGGATACCGTCTATGGGAATATCGAAGGCTTCCCCGGCATCTGCCTGGTGTTTGCCACCATGCTCTACGCCCTGCAGATTCTGTGCGACTTTTCCGGCTGCTCCTCCATGGCCATCGGCGCTGCCCGGATGCTGGGCATCCGCCTGCCGGAAAACTTCAACGCTCCCTACTTTGCCCAGTCCATCCAGGAATTCTGGCGGCGGTGGCACATCTCCTTAAGCACCTGGTTCCGGGATTATGTCTACTTCTCCCTGGGCGGCAGCCGCCGCGGCAGGTGGAAAACCTACCGCAACATCCTCATCGTCTTCCTGCTCAGCGGATTGTGGCACGGGGCCAACTGGTCCTTTGTGGTATGGGGGCTGCTGCACGGTCTTTACCAGATCATCGGCAGGGCAACCAGACCCTGCCGGGAAAAGGCTCTGGACGCCCTGGGTGTCAACAGGGATACCGACTGCTTCCGGGTCCTCCGAATGGCGGTGACCTTCCTTCTGGTGGACTTTGCCTGGATTTTCTTCCGGGCGGAGAACCTCAGCGCCGCTGTGGCGGTGATTGGCCGCATCCTTGCCGATCCGGGACTTTTCCCGCTGATGGATGCCCTGAGAAACCATACCATGGGTCTGGACGGCCCCGAAATGCGGGTGCTGGTGCTGGCTGTACTGACCTTGCTGGGGGCCGATGTTCTGCGCAGCCGGGGCTTTGACCTGCAGGCCTGGTTTGCGAAACAGAACTGGCTCTTCCGGGAGCTGCTGCTGATCACTTTTATGCTGATCGTCTTTATTTTTGGAATTTGGGGGAACGGCTTCGATGCGTCCAGCTTTATCTATTTTCAGTTCTAGGGAAGCTCTGATTCATTCGGCAAAAGCTGGCAGCGAGAGATTTTTTTCCAGCCGAAGGTTCAAAAAGCGGTGGAATGCTGTATGTTTTTCCCGCCTTTCGAACTGCACGGATGGAGGAAAAGATCCGCAGTCCAGCCGCAGGCGAATGATTCAGAGATTCCCCCAAAAGTTTCGTCAGGCGGTCAGCATCCTTACGTTGCTTGCCCTTCTGGCAGGGGGACTGACCTTTTTCTCCCGGGCCCTGCGGGTAAATGACGGCTATTACAAAAACCGGCCCTTTCTGGAGGATGACCGGGAATACGACGTTCTGATTTTCGGAACCAGCCACATCATCAACGGGGTGCTTCCCATGCAGCTGTGGAAGGAATACGGCATTACCTCCTACAATCTGGGCATTCACGGAGGCTCCATGGCCGCCAGCTACTGGATGACGCGGAATGCCTTTGACCATCACAAGCCCAAAATCGCGGTGATGGACACCTTCCTTGCCCACGCCCAGTATACCGAAATGGAAACCGCCCTTGCCCACGCGGTGCTGGATCCCTTTCCCATGACCGGCACCAAGGCCCGGGCCATCCTGGACATTTTCCCGGATCGCAAGGACCGGATGGAGATGTTCTTCCCTCTGGATGTGTTCCACAACCGGTGGAAGGACCTGGATACCCAGATGCTCCGCCGGGGCGCGGGCCGGGAAACGCCGGACACCATCCAGAAGGGCGGGGAGATCCGGGCATCGGTCTTCCGGAATACCAGCCCCATCCTGCTTCCCGCCGATGACTATCCCCAGGACAGCAATACCATCGCCCTGCAATACCTGGAAAAATTCATCCGTTTCTGCCAGGAAGAAGATGTCATTCCGGTGGTTGCCTACATTCCCTTTCAGGATGGCTACTCCGAGGAATACCAGCGCTATTCCAATGCCGCCCTGCGCCTTGCCCGGGAGCTGGGGGCCGCCACCATTGATTTGCAGCATATGGACCTCATTGACCATGACACGGACTGGTATGACAACGTAAGCCACCTGAATCCCCTGGGCGCGAAAAAAGTCACCCGGGCCTTGGGTGACTATCTGAGGGAGCTATACCCGCTGGAGGACCACAGCGACGACACCGGCTGGGCGGAGGATTACGAACGCTACAGCGCCTATCTGGCGGAAACCCTGGCAGCTTCCGAGGATCTGTGGGAAATCCTCTCCATTCTGGGAATTGAGGACTTCCGGGCCCGGGTGGAAATTTCGGAGGATTTCCGGATGAACGGCCAGGCCCAGAAGCTGCTGGACGCCATGGGCGACCGGCTGGAAACCCTTCCGGCCCCTGCGGGAGGGGGCTGGACCCTGATCATCTACGGAAAAGACGGCGCGGAAATCACCCGCCGCCAATGGTGGATCTGACCGGGGTTCGCACCGGGATACAAAATTTGGGGCTGCCGGAAGGCAGCCCCTTTGGTTTAACTGATCCAGGTTTTTCGGGAATCCGGCATGAACACGTTGATGTCCACATCCCCCTGAATACCGGGAACCCGGCCGGTGCAGGTATACTGCCACATTTCCACCCGGAAGGGATATACCATCTCGTCCTGGTACAGGGCCAGCCAGAAGGGATAATCCTCCAGCTCGTTCAGATACAGCCGCTTGCTGCTGAGAGACCAGTTGAAATATACCATGGGCTGATAGCCGAAATCCACCATGGTCTTGCAGAAGTGCTTCTGCATATCCGTCAGGGTCCGGGCATCCACATAGGCCGTCCGGGCGGTGTCGCTGATATATTCCCAGTCCAGAACAATGGGCATGGTCAGGGGAAAATCCCCCAGGGTTTTCATAAAGAAGAAGATCTCATCATCCACCTCGTCAATGCTGGTGGCCTGGGAGAAGAAATAGGCCCCCACCTCCAGCCCCGCCTTCCGGGCGCCTTCCAGATTCCTTCTGGCGTATTCGTCCTCCACCATGTTGCCGGCCATGCCGTAGCCCCGATAGCCCAGACGCACCATGGCAAAGCGGATGCCGGATTGTTTCACCTGCTTCCAGTCGATCTCTCCCTGGAAGGAGGACACGTCGATGCCCGGGAAGCTGTCCTGCCGGGTGCAGTAGAGGTAGTTGCTGCGGTCATATTGAAAATCCCACTTGGAGTAGGGGTTTGCCTCCGGCGGAATGGTGGGCTCGGTGGTTTCCTCCGCGAACTCCTCCGTGGGCTCCAGAGGATCCACTTCTTCCCGGTTCTGCTCCTCCTCCCGGATGTGCTGCAGCAGAGATTCCGGATCCGACGCCTGGGTGAAATGGGGCACGCAGAGGGCCACCACAACAATCAGCCCCACCAGACACACCAGGGCGATCACAGCCATCACGGCTTCCGGCCGGAGGGATTTTTTCTGTTTCTCCTGCTCCATGGAGCACCTCGATTCCAATGCCGCCGAAAAGCCCGGTGGGTCTTCCGGCAGACCGTATTCGTTTTGTTTCGCTCTATTCTATCATATTTCCCCCATTTCGCCAAGAGGCATTCCAAAATGTTCACAACCTCGCCTTTTTCTCCCCGGCCCGGCGGATTGACAGCCCCCCAAAAAACGGGTATCATAGATATATCCCGCTGGTGCGGTCTATTCTTTGCTTTATCAATTGCGGAAAGGCGCGATGGTTATGAAAAAGAACTTCACCATGTATGCAAAGCTGCTTCTGACCCCCCTGCTGATGATCCTGCTGGGGGTGGTGCTGATGGTCCGGCCGGACTCCGGTTCGGCTCTGGTGGGCAAAATCGGCGGCTGGGCTCTGATTCTTCTGGGCGGCGGTCTGCTTCTGGACAGCTTCCTGACCCGCAGCGCACTGACGGGGAAGATCCTTTTTGCCGCCGCGGCGCTGGCTGCCGGCGTATGGCTGGTGCGCAACCCCCTGGGTCTGGCTGCCGCCATCGGAAGGATTGCCGGTGTGCTGATTCTCATCCGGGGCGTTCAGGACATGATCAACGCCTCCCGCTGGAAATGCGGTATGCGCTACGCTCTGATCAGCGCCATTCTGGGCGCCGTGTTGATTCTGCTGCCCATGACCACCTCCCGGATTGTGATGGTGCTTTTGGGCCTGCTGGTGGCTCTGCTGGGCGTCTTTATGGCCCGGGACCGGCTGAAAAACGGTATGCCCCGTTCCGACGGAGGCAGCATCATCGATGCCCTATGAGATTCGCCGCCTGCCGATTGTCCGGGCAGACCGGCCACCAGGCCGGACGGGCCCTGCTGGAAGCGCTCTACCGGGAAGAAACCGGTGAGGCTCTGCCCCCCATTCATATTTCCCCCGGGGGCCGCCCCTATTTTCCGGGCAGCCCTTACCGGTTCTCCATCAGCCATACCCGCCGCCACGCCTTCTGTGTGCTGGGAAGGCACAGCGTGGGCCTGGACGCCGAGGAGCTGGACCGGCGGGTCAATCTGCGCCTTGCCCAGAGGATTCTGTCCGATACGGAGCTGGCCCAATTTGAACAGGCCCCGGACAAGCACCGGGCCATGCTGACCTTCTGGGTTCTGAAGGAGGCCAGCGTGAAGCGCACCGGTCTGGGCCTGCGGGGCTTTCCCAACCACACCCATTTCCGGCTGGAGGATCCCCGGGTCTGGGAGTGGGACGGCTGCCTGATCGGAATGATTGTAGAATAAAAAGGAGACAGTCTATGCTTTTTGATACCCACGCCCACCTGGACGACCGTGCCTTTGACACGGACCGGGACGCCCTCATCGCCGCTCTGCCGGAAGCCGGCATCGGCCTGCTGGTAAACCCCGGATGCAGCCTTTCCTCCTCCAAAGATGCCTGCGCCCTGGCGGAAAGGCATTCCTTTGTCTATGCCGCCGTCGGTTCCCATCCGGACGCCGCGGACGAAGTGACGGAAGACCTTCTGGACGCCTACCGGCAGCTGGTCCGGGAGCATCCCAAGGTGGTGGCCATCGGGGAAATCGGCCTGGATTACCATTATGAGGACATCCCCCGGGAAATCCAGAAGCAGGCCTTTCGGATGCAGCTGGACCTGGCCCGGGAGCTGAAGCTCCCCGTCATCGTCCATGAGCGGGAGGCCCATGAGGACGGCCTGTCCATGATCAAAGAATTTCCGGAGGTAACGGGGGTGTTTCACTGCTTCTCCGGCTCCGCGGAGCTGGCAAAGCAGCTGGTTTCCCGGGGATGGTTCCTGGGCTTTACCGGGGTGCTGACCTTCAAAAACGCCAGACGGGCTCTGGAGGCCGTTGCCGCCGTACCGAAAGACCGGGTGGTCATTGAAACCGACTGCCCCTATATGTCCCCGGAGCCCTTCCGGGGAAGAAGGAATGACCCCCGGAACCTGTACCGCATGGCGGAGGCCCTGGCCCAGCTGTGGCAGGTCTCCCCCCAGGAGGCCCAGGCCATCACCTATGAAAACGGACGGCGGCTGTACCGGATGAACAAGGAGTAACCATGGAGGAACAATTTGTAAGAATGGCCCTGATCTTCGGCGAAAAAGCATTGGAAGATCTGGGGCGCTGCCGGGTGGCCGTCTTTGGTGTAGGCGGTGTGGGCGGCTATGTGGTGGAGGCCCTGGCCCGCTGCGGCGTCGGGGCGCTGGATCTCATCGATCACGACACCGTATCCCTTTCCAACATCAACCGACAGATTCTGGCCACCCACTCCACGGTGGGCAAGCCCAAGGTGGAGGCGGCCCGGGACCGGGTGCTGGACATCAATCCGAACTGCCGGGTCCGGACCTATCAGACCTTCTTTCTGCCGGAAACCAGAGCTATGTTTGACTTTTCCCAATACGACTATGTGGTGGATGCCATCGATACCGTCACCGGGAAAAAGGAAATCCTGCTGTGCGCCCGGGATGCCGGCGTGCCCGTGATCAGCGCCATGGGCGCGGGCAACAAGGTGGACGCCTCTGCCTTTCGGGTCGCGGACATCTACCAGACCAGCGGCTGTCCCCTGGCCCGGATCATGCGGAAGCTCTGCCGGGAAAACGGTATTCAGAAGCTGAAGGTAGTCTACTCCCAGGAGATCCCCATCCGCCCTCTGGAAATCCCCGGCTGCGAACCGGATCCCCAACGCAGAAGCCTGCCGGGCTCATGCGCCTTTGCCGTGGCCGCCGCCGGAATGCTGCTGGCGGGAGAGGTCATCAAGGACCTGACCCACTTTGACCGGGGAGAGCGATAGGCTCAGCCGTGCCCGCCTGGAGCCCCCTGCCGATACAAATCCACACACATTAACTTAAACTCATAACGATACCTCATGAAAATACCCCCAATACTGGGTGTCCAGTATTGGGGGTACGTATCATTGCCCGTGTGTGAGCAATGGCGGTTTTTTCTATAGGGGTGGGATTACTGCTTGGCGGCCAGCTTCTTTTCCCGCTTGTCCTCCATGTTGGAGACCACAATGGCGCAGGCGGCGTCGCCGGTGATGTTGACACAGGTACGGCCCATATCAAAGATCCGGTCCACACCGGCAACCAGGGCAATGCCGTCAACAGGCAGACCTACGGAGGTCAGCACCATGGCCAGCATGACCATGCCCGCACCGGGAACACCGGCAGTGCCGATGGAGGCCAGGGTAGCGGTGAGCACGATGGTCAGCATCTGGGGCAGGGTCAGCTGAATGCCGTAGCAGGCGGCGATGAAGATGGCGCACACGCCCTGATAGATGGCGGTGCCGTCCATGTTGATGGTGGCGCCCAGGGGCAGCACGAAGGAGGCAACCTCTCTCTTGGCGCCCAGCTTCTGGGTGCAGTCCAGGTTGATGGGCAGGGTGCCCACGCTGGAAGCGCTGGAGAAGGCGAAGATGATGGCGGGCATCATGCCCTTAAAGAACTTGGCGGGGCTCATGCCGCCCATGGCTCTGACGGACAGGGAGTAGACCAGAACCGCGTGGAAAACGTAGCAGATATAGGCGGTCAGCAGCACCATGGCCAGAGAGCCGATGATGGCGGTGCCGTTGGTGGCGATGATGGGGCACAGCAGGCAGAACACACCGATGGGGGACAGCTTCAGAATCAGCTCCATGCACTTCATGAAGATGTCGTTCAGGTCGTTGAAAGCAGAGACCACACGGGCATTCTTCTCGCCCACCAGGATGATGGAGAAGCCCAGCAGCACGGCCATGACGATGACCTGCAGCATATTGGCATCCACCAGGGGCTTAAAGAAGTTGGAGGGGAAGATGTTTACCAGGGTATCCATAAAGGAGGTAGCTTCCTTGGCCTCGTATGCCAGATCCGTGGTGGCAATGACGGGGAACAGGCCCTTAAACAGGTTGCCGCCGATCAGGCCGATGGTAACCGCAAAGGCAGTGGTGCACAGGTAGAAGGCCACGGTCTTCAGGCCGATGGAACCGACCTTCCGGATGTCCTTCATGGAGATGATGCCGCACATGATGGAGAACAGCACGATGGGCACAACAATGAATTTCACCAGGTTCAGGAAGATGGTGCCGAAAGGCTTGATGAAATTGGTGGCGAACTCCGCCCGTCCCTGCAGCAGCAGACCCGCAAAGATCGCAAGCAGCATCGCGATGAAGATCTGCATGGCCAGAGACAATTTTTTCTTTTCCTGCATGAATAAACGCTCCTTTTCTTTTCCTTTTGCAAAAAGCAGTTTCCTGCCGGGATGAATTCATTATAACATCCCCGGGATGGCCTTGCAATCCCTTTCCCTGTAAAATTTGAAATAGAAATTTGTCAAAAATGCAAAAACAATTGTTGCGTAACGGCCCGCCGGATGCGGCAGGCGCGGAAAAACCCCGCCGCGGCAGGCGGCGGGGGGAAGCGTCAGCAGTAGAAATCCCGGATTTTCTTGGCGCGGCTGGGGTGGCGGAGCTTGCGGATGGCCTTGTTTTCAATCTGGCGGATCCGCTCCCGGGTCACGCCGAAGATCTGACCCACCTCTTCCAGGGTGTGGGTCCGGCCGTCGTACATACCAAAGCGCATCCGCAGCACGTCGGCCTCCCGCTCGGTGAGGGTCCCCAGAATCTCCTTCAGGGCCTCGGCAAGCAGCGCGTTGGAGGTGGCATCGGCAGGACCGGGGGTCCGCTCATCCTCCACAAAGGAGCCGATGGAGGTATCCTCTTCATCGCCCACGGGAGTATCCAGACTCAGGGTATCGGCGGCGGTCCGGTTGGCCTCGATGATCTTTTCCACAGGCAGGTTCAGCTCCGCGGCAATCTCCTCCATGGTAGGCTCCCGGCCCAGCTCCTGGACCAGCTTCCGGTTGCAGCGGGTGGCCTTATTGATGACCTCAACCATATGCACCGGCACCCGGATGGTCCGGGCCTGATCGGCAATGGCACGGGTGATGGCCTGCCGGATCCACCAGGTGGCATATGTAGAGAATTTGTTTCCCTTTGTCCAGTCAAACTTGTCTACGGCGCGAATGAGGCCCGTGTTGCCCTCCTGAATGAGATCCAGAATGTGCAGGCCCCGGCCGGAATACTTCTTGGCGATGGAGACAACCAGCCGGAGGTTGGCTTCGGTCAGCTTGTTCTTGGCCTCCTGGTCCCCCTCGGATACCCGCTTGGCCAGCTCCACCTCTTCCTCGGCGGAAAGGAGCTTTACCTGGCCGATTTCCTTCAGGTACATCCGCACGGGATCATCCAGACTGTATTCGGCAGCCAGATCCACGGGGTCGATCAGCTCTTCTTCCTCGATGCTGCGCAGGTCCAGGCCGTCATCCAGCCCGTCCCCCAGGCCGTCGCCCAGTGCGTCCAGGGTATCGTCAATTTCCAGTTCGGTGGTCACCACCTGGATGTTCATGGAATCAAACCGGTCGTAGATTTCCTCAATCTTTTCCGGGGACAGCTGCATTTTTTCAAGGATGGCATTCAGCTCCGTGTCCTTGATCATGCCCTCTTTTTTACCCTTCAGGATCAGGGCCTGCATGGATGCCTGAAGGTCTTCCCCAGGCTTCACCGGCTTTTTGGCAGTACTCATATTCTATCCCTCTCATCTTCTCAAAGCAATGTGTGTCACAGCATTCTCTTACGCCATAAGACTATACCCCGATTTTTTGTTTTCGGCAAGGGTTTTTTCAAAAATGAATTGCCTTTTTGCGTGAATTGTCGGATTTTTCTGGGCAGCGCTTGGAGTTTTCCCCTTTTTTCGTGAAAACATACGGTTTACTTTTCTGGAAATTCCCGTTATAATTGATAAAATGCAATTTGTACGCCCAATTCATCAAGAGAGGTAGCCCAAATATGACGGATCTATCCCACATTCGAAACTTTTCTATCATTGCCCATATCGACCACGGCAAGTCCACGCTGGCGGACCGGCTGATGGAGGAGTGCAAGGCCGTTGACCTGCGGCTGCGGGCCGAGCAGCTGCTGGACTCCATGGATCTGGAGCGGGAACGGGGCATTACCATCAAAGCAACCGCCGTCCAGCTGACCTACACCGCCGACAACGGCGAAACCTATGACCTGAACCTGATCGATACCCCGGGCCACGTGGACTTTAACTACGAGGTTTCCCGGAGCCTTGCCGCCTGCGAGGGCGCTGTGCTGGTGGTGGACGCCAGCCAGGGCGTGGAAGCCCAGACCCTGGCAAATACCTATCTTGCCATCGATGCTGGGCTGGAGGTGCTGCCCGTCATCAACAAAATCGATCTGCCCTCCGCCCGTCCGGCGGAAGTGAAAACCGAGATAGAGGACATCATCGGCATTCCCGCCGAGGATGCCCCGGAGATCTCCGCCAAGAACGGCATCAACATCCATTCGGTGCTGGAAATGATCGTCCGGGACATTCCCGCCCCCAAAGGCGACCGGGCCGCCCCCCTGCAGGCCCTGATTTTTGACAGCCAGTACGATTCCTACCGGGGCGTGATTGTCTACACCCGTATTAAGGAAGGTACGGTCCGGGCGGGCATGGACATTCGGATGATGGCCACCGGCGCCGTTTACAAGGTGGTGGAAGTGGGCACCATGAATCCTCTGGGCCTGACCCCCGGCACCGAGCTGGGCGCGGGAGAAGTGGGCTACATCACCGCCTCCATTAAGAATGTGGCCGATACCCGGGTGGGCGACACCATTACCTGCCTGGACAATCCCGCAGAAGCGCCTCTGCCCGGCTACCGGCAGGTGCAGCCCATGGTCTATTCCGGCGTTTACCCCGCGGACGGCGCCAAATATCAGGACCTGCGGGACGCCCTGGAAAAGCTGAAGCTGAACGACGCCTCCATGAGCTATGAGCCGGAAAGCTCCATCGCCCTGGGCTTCGGCTTCCGCTGCGGCTTCCTGGGACTGCTGCATATGGAGATCATCCAGGAGCGGCTGGAACGGGAATACAATCTGGACCTCATCACCACCGCCCCCAACGTTGTGTACCGGGTGACCAAAACCGACGGCACCGTGCTGATGGTGGACAACCCCCTGGACTACCCGGACCCCATGGAGATTGAGCTGGCGGAGGAGCCCTTCGTAAAGGCCAGCCTCATCGCCCCCCAGGAATATGTTGGGGGCATCATGGATCTGGCCCAGCAGCGCCGGGGAGAATTCAAAAACATGGAATATCTGGATGCCAACCGTGTGGAGCTCCACTACGAAATGCCCCTGAACGAGATCATCTACGATTTCTTTGACGCTCTGAAGTCCCGGACCCGGGGCTATGGCAGCCTGGACTACACCTTCCTGGGCTACCGGCCCAGCAAGCTGGTAAAGCTGGACATCCTCTTAAACGGCGAGGTGGTGGACGCACTGAGCTTTATCCTCTTTGCGGACAATGCCTATCCCAGAGCCCGGAAGATCTGCGAGAAGCTGAAGGACAACATCCCCAGAGCCCAGTTTGAGATTCCCGTCCAGGCGGCCATCGGCGGCAAGATCATCGCCCGGGAAACCATCAAGGCCCTGCGCAAGGATGTGCTGGCCAAGTGCTACGGCGGCGATATTACAAGAAAGAAAAAGCTGCTGGAAAAGCAGAAGGAGGGCAAAAAGCGGATGCGCACCTTCGGCACCGTTTCCGTCCCCTCCGAGGCCTTTATGGCGGTATTAAAACTGGACGAAGAATAGGAGAATTGACAATTGACAATTGATAATTGACAATTTTTCTTCTGGATACGTTTATGGATAACGCAATTGAGTCAAAAAGTTTTCAGTTTGCTGTGCGAATTGTGAAGCAGTGCAGGCATCTGCGGGACAACAGACACGAAACAGTTCTATCCCGGCAGCTCCTGCGTTCCGGCACCAGCATCGGTGCGAATGTGGCAGAAGCGCAGCAGGCACAAAAGACTTTGTAGCGAAGCTCTCCATCTTCCTGAAGGAAGCCGTAGAAACAAATTACTGGCTTCGGCTATTGAAGGCAACAGATGATTTATCAGAGAGCGAGTACAATTCCATCATCACCGATTGTATAGAGCTGGAAAAAATGCTTACCTCAATCGTCAAAACCACAAAATCCTCAGGACAATGACAACGACCGTTTTTAATCCGCTGAGGCAGCGAATTGTCAACTGTCAATTGTCAATTGTCAATTGAAACCGGAGGTTTCCCATGCCCATCTTAACCAAACGAATCAACAAGACACCCCTGGGAATCTACATCCACATTCCCTTCTGCCGCAGCAAATGCCAGTACTGTGACTTCTACTCACAGCCCTGTAAGGATGACCGGCTGATGGATGCCTATCTGGACGCCCTCTGCGCCCATATCAAGGAGGCAGGGGCCCTGTGTCCCGGCTACCGGGTGGACACCATCTACTTCGGCGGCGGCACCCCCAGCTATTACGGCGCCGACGCCCTGGCCATCATTCTGACCACCCTGCGGCGGAATTTTGATGTGGCCAACGACGCGGAGATCACCTTTGAGGCCAACCCGGATTCCGTCACCGACCGGCTGCTGCACCGGCTGAAGGCCGAGGGCTTTAACCGGGTCAGCCTGGGGGTTCAGTGCGACAACGACGACATTCTCAAAAAGCTGGGCCGTCCCCACACCTATGCCCAGGCGGTGGCCGCCTACCAGCGCATCCGCAAGGCCGGCTTCCGGAACGTGTCTCTGGACCTCATGTACGGTCTTCCGGGGCAGAGCCTTCACGACTGGAAGGAAACCCTGGAAAATGTGCTGCGGCTGAACCCGGAGCACATCTCCTGCTATGGCCTGAAGGTAGAAGAGGGCACCCCGCTTTACGAAATCAAGGACTTTGCGGGTCTTGCCGATGACGATACCCAGGCGGATATGTATATGGCCGCCATTGAGGCCCTGAACAACCGGGGCTTCCGGCAGTATGAAATCTCCAACTTCTGCCGGAAGGGCCTGTACTCCCGCCACAATACCAAATACTGGACCGGCGGCGAATATTTGGGCTTCGGCCCCAGCGCCAGCTCCGATTTCGCGGGGAAGCGCTTTACCATGGTACGGGACCTGCAGGCATACATCCAGGGTATCCGCACCGGCGGCAATATCATGGAGGATGTGCAGGAGATCCCCCTGCGGGAGCGGGCCGGTGAATACCTGATGCTGCGGCTGCGGACCACCGCCGGCATCTATGCCGAGGAATACGAGCGCACCTTCCTGCTGCCCTTCAAGCCCCTGGAGGAAATTCTGCTCAAATACCGTGCCTACTACCGCACCAGCCAGTCCGAAGACGGCCGGTGGTCCCTGACCCCCAGAGGCTTTCTGGTATCCAACGAGATTATTTCGGACCTGCTCATCGCTCAGGACGAATCCGAGCCCCTGAAGAAGCTGTAAGGACAATTGACAGTGAACAATTGGGGTTTTGCGGGGTGGTATGCGCCCTTGGCTCCCCCTTTGGGGCGGTGCGTCGCGCAGCGAATTGAATGAAACAATTGCCGGTGGCAATTGCTCCTCAATTTATTGCTGGCACGGCGTTAGCCGTGACTGAGAGGGCCCTCTCCGCCCCCTTCGGGGGCACCT
>JAXEMQ010000165.1:0-24442 GCA_034099845.1 Faecousia sp. | reverse complement strand
ATAATATTCTTCGGCTCAGTGATGATCCGGATGTCAACGATGTCATTCGCTTCCTCCGGGAACGGGAAATCGTCCATTTCCAGCGCTTCGGTGAAGCGATTCAAAACCTTCGTGAGAAACTGGATCAGCGTAATGTCTACTATATGAACCCATCTATTGACATTTAATTTTAGCAACTATCAGTTGCTTTTAACGGAAATTTTTCGTCTTACGTCAAAAGTGCCCCCATGGAGATCCATGGGGGTTATCTCAAATATTCTTTAAATAGAAGCTGTCCATGGTGGAATGCAGGACTCCCTCCGGTCTCGGAATCCGCCTGTATCCCATTTTTTCATACAAATGGCATGCTTCTTTCAAAACGGAATGGGTCTCCAGATACAGCTTTGTATACCCCATACAGGCAGCAAAGCTTTCTGCCGTTTCCAGCAGTCCCATTCCAAAGCCAACACCCTTGACGCTGTCATCCAGATACAGCTTTTGGAGCTCCGCACACCCGTCAATGCCCGGAAATTCTGCGAATCCAACGCCTCCGACGACCGAACCTGAACAGTCTGTCAATACATAATACGCCCGTTCATCCGGCTTTTCTGTATAGTATTGGCTCAAATGGTCCAATTCCCTATCAAAGTATGCCGTTCCGGGAATATTCAAGCCATAGTTTTCCAGATTTCGCCTGACAATTGCCGCAATCTGACTGTCGTCTGATTTTCGAATGGGACGGATCTCGTACTTTCCTTGCTTCATAATGATGTATTCCCCTCCCTCTTTCTGCATCATAACAAAGGATCCGATCAAATGCAAGCAAAAACCGCATTCCCATTTTGGGGGAATACGGTTTTGGTTCTTAGTAGAACAGCAGATCGGAATAGGTTGGATAGGGCCAGTAACGCTTTGCCGTATTCTGCTCCAGAATGTCCGCCTGGGTACGAAGCTCCGCCATCAGCGGAACGATCACACTGTGGCAGTGATCTGCCGCGGCTTCCTCATCCCCTGGAATCCGGCTCAGTGCATCCTTCAGCCGTTCCACGCAGTCGTAGGCAGCATCGCAGGCCGAGGACAGTTTCTGGATCAGGGCCATCTCTCCCCTGCAGCACACACCCAGACTCTTTTTGGAGGCAACGCCGGCGCAGAGAGAATCGGTATAGTGCATAGCCGCAGGCAAAATCTGCTGCACAGCCATATCTACCATGGTCCGGGCTTCAATATTCACTTTTTTCCGGTAATCATCCAGATAGATGGAGTGACGGGCCCGGAACTCCGTTTCCGTAAAGACCCCATGGTTGGTTACCAGCTCAATGTTTTTTGGGCTCAGGTAAGTACGCATGGCTTCCGCGGTGGAGGCCAGATTGCTCAGTCCCCTGCGGGCCGCCTCCTGTTTCCACTCATCGGAATAGCCATTTCCGTCGAAGATAATCCGTTTATGATCGGTGAATGCTTTATAGACCAGCTTCTGCAGTGCTTTGTCAAAATCCGGAGCCTTTTCCAGCTCATCGGCGAAGCGGCCCAGCTCTTCCGCCATGATGGTATTCAGCGCGATGTTGGGCCCGGCTATGGACTGAGAAGATCCCAGCATTCTCAGCTCAAATTTATTGCCGGTAAAGGCCAGGGGGCTGGTTCGGTTCCGGTCGGTGGTGTCCTTGGGAATGGCGGGCATCACATCCACGCCGATGCGCAGCAGGCTCTTTTCCGGTTCCGTATAGTTGGTACCG
This sequence comes from Faecousia sp., assembly GCA_034099845.1. Taxonomy (GTDB): domain Bacteria; phylum Bacillota; class Clostridia; order Oscillospirales; family Oscillospiraceae; genus Faecousia. The sequence goes on along the minus strand of JAXEMQ010000165.1, from coordinate 22,733 downwards.
TCGATAATGGACTGTACCACCCCATTGAGTTCCTCTCCCAGAAAGATGGAAACAATGGCAGGCGGCGCCTCATTCGCGCCCAATCGGGTATCGTTGCTGGCAGAGGCCACGGTGCAGCGCAGGAATTCCTGGTATTCATCAACGCCCTGGATAAATGCCGCCAGGAAAACCAGAAACTGGGCGTTCTGCCGCGGGGTTTTTCCGGGACTGAAGAGATTCTTGCCGGTATCGGTGGACAGCGACCAGTTGTTGTGCTTGCCGCTGCCGTTAACGCCCGCAAAGGGCTTTTCGTGGAGCAGGCACACCAGATTGTGCTTGGCGGCGCACTTTTTCATGGTGCGCATAATCAGCTGATTGTCGTCACAGGCCTTGTTCGCGTCGGTATAAATGGGGGCCAGTTCATGCTGGCAGGGAGCACCCTCGTTGTGTTTGGTTTTGGAAAGAATACCCAGCCGCCAGAGCTGTTCGTCCAAATCCTGCATAAACTCGGAAACCCGGGTGCGGATGGCCGCAAAATAGTGGTCGTCCAGCTCCTGCCCCTTGGGAGCCGATGCGCCGAACAGGGTTCTGCCGGTCAGGCGGAGATCCTCCCGCTGGGCGTACAGGTCCTTGGGAAGCAGGAAATACTCCTGTTCAGCCCCTACGCAAGTGATAATTCGCTGGGTTGTGTTGTCACCAAACAGTCGAAGAATTCGGATTGCCTCCCGGGATACCTCTTCCAGGGAGCGCAGCAGGGGTGTTTTTTTATCCAGAGAGTCCCCGGTATAAGAGAAAAACATGGTCGGAATATACAAGCTCCCGTCTTTGACAAAAGCGCAGGCCGTGGGATCCCAGGCGGTGTAGCCACGGGCTTCAAAGGTTGCCCGCAGTCCACCGGAAGGAAAAGAACTGGCATCCGGTTCACCCCGGACCAGCTCTTTTCCGGAAAACTCCATAATCACCCGGCCGTCACCGGTGGGAGAAATGAAGGAATCGTGTTTTTCCGCGGTAATGCCCGTCATGGGCTGGAACCAGTGGGTATAGTGGGTCGCACCCTTCTCAAGAGCCCAGATTTTCATGGCTTCCGCGATTTCATTGGCCACGTCCAGCGGAAGTGTCGATCCGGTTTGGATGCAGGTTTCCCAAGCCTTGTAGACATGAGCGGGCAGGCGCTGCTTCATGACCGCCTCATTAAACACATCACTGCCGAAAATCTCCGGGACATTCAGAATCTGGGACATATTTCAGGTACATTCCTTTCAAATCATTTTCGCTGGAAATATCATCTATGCTCCACAATAGCTTGATTGTAAGCCAGCCCAGCCCAAAAAGCAAGGGCGAAATCTGTGGAAATTACAACAATTCTTTGGAATGCTTTTGTATATATGGCTGAAAAATGATAACGCACCCGGTTTGACGGGTGCGTCGTTCCTTATTCCCTGTTCCCCATCTGAAGTCTTGCCTTTTTGGCGGCGTGAAACAGCCCTGTCAGATCCTCCGTCAGATATTTGCGGATGGTTTCCGAACTGCGCAGACGGGATACACATGCCACCAGATTCTTGGGCTGGAAGAGGTCTCCTGTAACCTCCACATCTCCGGAAGTCAGCAGATCAAACAGCATATCCACCATCCGGACCCTTGTTTCCATATCCATCCCCAGCAGCCAGTTTTTGATGGTCAGCTGGAGAAAGATCGAGTTGCCGGACAGCGAATCTACGGCAACAAGCCGGTTCCCCTGGACCTCCCAGCTGAAGGGATCATGCTGCATGATGCCGGACTGATTGCTTTTTACAATGGCGATGGGCTCCGCCCGGTTAAGAATCATGCCGATAACCGAACTCTGGGGCACCTGGGTGTGCAGAATCGGCAGGATTTGTCTGTATCCCGGATCTTCCAGAAATGCCTCGGAAAAGCCGGGTCCGTCCTGATTGTAAACCTCAAGAATCCGCTCCCTGATCACCGGAACACTCTGCGAAACCGCATACACGGCCACATTTCCACCTTTGGAATGTCCGCTGACCCGGACAGGACCGCTGTGATCCATGAGGACATCCTGCAAATACTGTTTTGCAAGCTTTTGCGAGGGGATTTCCCGCCGGAAGCACATGCTGAAGTCCTCTTTCCAGCCGACCAAAGTATTGTCCGTCCCGCGGAAGGAAATAAAAATGCTCCCGTCATCCAACAGAAACGTTACCGCGGCAAACTGAGTATCCCGCTCTTTGATGAAAATTTTACGGTATTCCGCAATTCTGATGTTTCCAAACCGTTGGGATTCTCCTGCTGCCTTCAAAAGCTCCAGGTCATTCTGGGTCCGGATGTACCCTTCCGGATCCGGAATATCAAAGAATTCCCGGGCCGCCTGCCGCAAGAGAACCGGCTTTTCCGGGTTTCTTTCCACGCTTCCCCGGAAGGGAATGTAGCTAAGCGTCGAAAAAATCAAAGCATCCACTTCATTGGGGGCCGACGAGGAAAAGCTCAGATCTCCCCGCCAAGCAATATAGTCCAGCATGCTCGCCATCGGTATCACCTCGAATGTATTCTACCCGGAGAATATGAACTTTTCAAGCTTTCCGAAAGTGCCTTCCCTTGACAAAGCTGGTGATCAAAAGTAGAATAAGGAAAACTTAAGGAGGACTGTCACCATGCAAACTGCGATTACCCGCCAGCAGGCTCTGGCTCTGCTGCAAAAATACAATCAAGAGCCCTTTCATATTCTTCACGGACTTACCGTTGAGGGCGTAATGCGCTGGTACGCCCGTGAAATGGGCGAAAATGAAGATTTCTGGGGCCTTGTCGGCCTTCTCCACGATGTTGATTTTGAACGGTATCCGGACAGGCATTGCCTGGAAGCACCCAAGCTGCTGGCAGAAGTAAACGCGGAGGGCGAACTTGTTCATGCCATCTGCTCCCACGGCTACGGAATCTGCTGCGATGTGGAGCCGGTTCTTCCCCTGGAAAAGGTGCTCTTTGCAGCCGACGAGCTCACCGGTCTGATCGGCGCCGCCGCCCGGATGAGGCCCTCCAAAAGCGTATGCGACATGGAGGTATCCAGTCTGAAAAAGAAATTCAAGGACAAAAAATTTGCCGCCGGTTGTTCCCGGGATGTCATCTCTCAAGGTGCAGAGCGACTGGGCTGGTCCCTGGATGAACTGATGGAGAAAACCATTCTCGCCATGCGCAGCTGTGAAGCATCCGTCAACGCGGAATGGGAAAGCCTTTGCAAATGAACCCGTTGCCCTGGCAGCATAGCTGCCGGGACGATTCTTGTTGGCAGAAAAAAGTTGCGATTTCTGGAAATGCCTGCTTCGGCAGCCTCTACATGACCGGAACCATCCGGGAAACCGTGAAAAACAGCCTGTAAATAAGCTTTTGAGCCGCCGGATTTGGCATCCGGCGGCTCATTTGTTATGAAAAATTCAGCTTTCCCAAATCCGAAAAGGTTCTGGGTGTCACCATGCTGTCAAACTGAATAATCACGCCTTGATTGTCTCTTGGAATACCAATGACGGTTCCCTCTCCAAAGATCACATGCTTTACCCGCTTGCCAACCAGGTCGCTTTTTACCGGTGTATTGGGGGTCAGGTCCTCCGAATCCCGGATGGATGCCATGGTCTTTTCTTCCAGATCCGGATCCAGAGGAACCACATAGTCCACGTTTTCCTTTTCCGCATTGAACAGGAATCTGCTGGGATAGCGGAAGGAACCGTCATAGCTCTGCCCTGCCGCGTCGGACAGAAACAGCCGGTCCTTTGCCCGGGTAAAGGCCACATAGCACAGCCGCCGCTCTTCCTCCAGTTTTTCCCGGGTGTTGGCCCGTTTCCCGGGGAATATGCCCTCCGACAGGCCGCAGAGAAACACGATGGGGAATTCCAGACCTTTGGCGGAATGAATGGTCATCAGCTTCACAGCCTGGGCTTTTTCCTGGGTATCCATATTGGTGAAGAGCGCCGCATGATCCAGATAGTTCCCCAGGGTCACGGTCTCCCCTGCCTTCCTCGTAAAATCAAAGATGGCCTGCTTCAGTTCTGCCAGGTTATCCAGTCGCTCTTCCTCGCCGGATGTGCGCAGCATATTCTCATATCCGCTTTCGTGGAGCACACCGGCAAGCAGATCCGTCAGATCCATATTGTCATAAATTGCCCGATACTTCTCAATCAGCCGTACATAGTCCTTTGCCTTGCACCTGCGGAAGGAATCCGTTTCCAGGCTGTCCAGAAGTGCCTGATAAAGACCGCAGCCCTTTGCGGCAGCGTAAGCTTTCAGAGCGGCAATCCGGGTCCGTCCCACGCCGCGGCGGGGCTCATTGATGGTGCGCAGAAAGCTGATATCATCCGGGTTGTAGATCATCCGCAGGTAGCACAGAACATCCTTGATCTCCTTGCGCTTGTAGAATTCCACACCGGAATACAGAACATAGGGAATCTTATTGCGGATCAGAGATTCTTCCAGCGCCCGGGACACATAATGCGCCCGATAGAGCACCCCCATCTGCGAATAGGATACCTCATCTTCCCCTTCGTGCAGTGCCCGCATATTGGCAGTGATCCAGTCCGCCTCCAGCTGGCTGGTCTTGGCATGAAAATACAGAGGTTTCCGGTTATTCCCCCGAACGGGGGTCAATTCTTTTTTCAGCCGGTCCCGATTCTTATCAATCAGCGCGTTGGACGCCGCCAGAATCTGGGGAGCCGACCGGTAATTCTGATTTAAGTAGATGGTTTTCGCCCCGGGGTGACGGGCAGGAAATTCCAGAATGAACTTTACATCCGCTCCTCTCCAGGTGTAAATGGTCTGATCCGGATCGCCAACCACAAACAGATTGTGGTGGTAGCCGCTTAGAATATCGGCCAGAGAATACTGGTCCTTGTCGATGTCCTGGAATTCATCAACCATAATATATTCCAGCCGCTGCTGCCATTTTTCCCGAACTTCCCTGCTGCGCTCCAGAATATACAGTGCGAAATAGACCAGGTCATCAAAATCCAGCGCAAAACACTTGCGCTGCTCGTAGAAATACTGATACAGGATCTTGTCTTTCAGGGTGGTGGCACTGCGCACCAGATCCAGCAGACCATCCATGTCGGCATCAATCAGCGTTTTTACATACCCTCTGCCGCCCTTGCGCCAGCCGATATGATCCACCGCCTCCTGAATGGTGATGTCCCGTCCGGTAATGCCCAAATCCTCAAATACCGTGGAAAGAATCGCCTTTTTATCCTCTTCATCCATCACAAGGAAGGTCTTTGGATACCCAACCACATGGCAGTCTTCCTTCAAAAGACTTACACAGAAGCCATGAAACGTAGTAATTCTGGCCAGATCCCGGTCTGGCAGCTGGGTACGAATCCGCTTCTTCATCTCCGCAGCAGCCTTATTGGTAAAGGTTACACAGAGAATATTGGCCGTGGAAATGCCCAGTACATCCACAAGATACAGGTATCTTGCCGCCAGGGTTTTTGTCTTTCCGGAGCCTGCGCCGGCAACCACCCGGATATAGCCTTCGGTCGTGGTGGTCGCCTCCCGCTGCTGTGGGTTCAGTTGCTGCAGATATTCCATGCTTTCCCCTCCTTTCTCATTTTTTCTATTATAAACCATATGTTTGCAAATGTCCACTGTCTTTTTCGGAAATACACTTTTTCATCACATGAGAACAAAATTTTTCAAAACCTCTTGCAAACCGCGTTCCCCGGTGGTATAATTCAGAAAAACCTACCCGGAGGAAACGGCCATGCAGTTCGGTTTCGCCAACAGCTTTTATTACTATTACTTTTTTGAGGAAAAAAGGTAATAGGAATTTGTGCTGTCATCCTTTCAGGGTCTCAAAAGTCAGTTTGGCACCGCACGAATTTCCGTGCGGTGCTTTTTTATAAGAGGAGCGGAGTAAAATGATTGCAATACTGAAAAACGGAACCACCCCCGAACAGAAAAATCACCTGATTCAGTGGCTGAAAAATCAAAATCTGGATGTCCACGTCTCGGAAGGCAAGCAGGTCACCATCCTGGGCCTGGTTGGCGACACCAGCCGGGTAGATATGGAGCTGCTGAGCAGCCTGGAAATTGTGGAATCCGTAAAACGGGTATCCGAACCCTTTAAACAGGCAAACCGGAAATTCCACCCAAAGGACACCATTGTAGAGGTGGGCCCTGCCCGCATCGGCGGCGGCTATTTTGCCATGATTGCCGGCCCCTGTTCCGTAGAATCGGAAGAGCAGATTGTGGCCGTTGCCAAAGCTGTAAAGGAAAGCGGCGCCACCATGCTCCGCGGCGGTGCCTTCAAGCCCCGTACCTCTCCCTATGCTTTCCAGGGCATGGGCCCGGAAGGGCTTCGCCTGCTGGAGCTTGCCAAGCAGGAAACCGGCCTGCCCATTGTAACGGAAATCATGAATATCAACACGCTGGATCTGTTTGACAACGTGGATGTCATTCAGGTTGGCGCCCGGAATATGCAGAATTTCGACCTGCTGAAGGAGCTGGGCAAAACCCAAAAAGCCATCCTGCTGAAACGGGGCCTTGCCAATACCCTGCAAGAGCTTCTGATGAGCGCAGAATACATTATGAGTGAGGGCAATGAGAACATTATCCTCTGTGAACGGGGTATCCGAACCTTTGAGACCTACACCCGCAACACCATGGACATTTCCGCCATCCCTGTACTGCACGAACTGAGCCATCTGCCTGTTGTTGCCGATCCCAGCCATGCCACAGGAAAGTCCCGTCTGGTCAGCTCTATGGCCTGCGCCTCCGTGGCCGCGGGTGCCGATGGTCTGATGATCGAAGTCCATAGTGACCCTGAACACGCTCTGTGCGACGGTGCCCAGTCTCTCACCCCTGCCCAGTTTGACGATGTGAGCCGCCGGGTCCGGGCCATTCGGGAGGCTTTGTGATGAAAGTTGGTATTCTTGGTCTGGGCCTGATCGGTGGTTCCCTGGCCCGGGCCTATGCGCTCCACGGGCATACCGTCTACGCAAAAAACCGCAGTGACAGCATTCTCTCCTTTGCCATGCTCTCCGGTGCTGTTCACGGCAAACTGGATGCACAAACCATTCCCCAGTGCGACCTGATTCTGCTGGCCATCTACCCCGGCGGCTGTGCCCAATGGCTGGAGGAAAACGGCCCCCTGATCCGGAAAGACGCGCTTGTGCTGGACTGCTGCGGTATCAAACAGGAGGTATGCGCCCGCTGCTTCCCCGTAGCGCAGAAGTATGGTTTTACCTTTGTAGGCGGTCACCCCATGGCCGGTTCCCAGTTTTCCGGTTTCAAATATAGCCGGGCAGATCTATATAAGGGTGCGCCCATGGTGCTGGTGCCGCCCCGATACGATGACATCGACCTGCTTCAGCGGGTAAAGGATGCCCTGGCTCCCTGTGAATTCGGAATGTTCTCCGTGACCAGTGCAGAAGATCATGATCAGATGATCGCGTTCACCTCCCAGATGCCCCATGTATTGAGCAACGCCTTTATCAAGTCCCCCACTGCCCGGAATCACAAAGGCTTTTCCGCCGGAAGCTACAAGGATCTGACCCGGGTAGCCTGGCTGAACGCGCCTATGTGGAGTGAGCTGTTCCTGGAAAACCGAGACAACCTGCTCTTTGAGCTGAACACCTACATCGACAGCCTGACACAGTACCGCGACGCGCTTCAAAACCGGGACGCAGAAACCCTGACCGCTCTGCTGGAAGAGGGCAAAAAGCGGAAAGAGGAGGTAGACGGATGAAAACCGTATCCGTAACCGCATCCAGGAATTACAATATTCTCATCGCTTCCGGATTGCTGCTCCAGTTGGGAGCTCAGGTGGCCGCTCTGGGGAAGATCCAGACCGTGGCCCTGGTCAGCGAAACAAATGTTTACCCGCTTTATGGAAAACAGGCCGAGGACTCTCTGCGGCAGGCGGGCCTAAATGTTGTCAGCTTTGTATTCCCCGCAGGAGAATCCAGCAAAAATGCCAATGTATATTTAGAATTATTGAACTTTTTGGCAAAAAACAGACTGACCCGTACCGATGCGCTGGTTGCTCTGGGCGGTGGAGTTGTGGGTGATCTCACCGGTTTTGCCGCTGCCACTTATCTGCGCGGAATCCGGTTTGTCCAGGTTCCCACCACCCTTTTGGCGGCGGTGGATTCCTCTGTGGGCGGAAAAACCGCCATTGACCTGGAAGTGGGCAAAAATCTGGTCGGCGCTTTCTGGCAGCCCAGTCTGGTACTCTGTGATACAGATACCCTGAATACCCTTCCCCGGGAAATCTTTCTGGACGGCTGCGCTGAGGTGATCAAATACGCCATCCTCTATGACAACGATTTCTTCCATTACCTGGCATCCACCGGTCCCGACTTTGACAAAGCCTATGTGATCGAGCGATGTGTAACCATGAAGCGGGATGTGGTCGCCCGGGACGAATTTGATAACGGCGAGCGCAGGCTCCTGAATCTAGGGCATACAGTTGGACATGGCGTGGAGGCAAAGAGCAATTTCACCCTGTCTCACGGGAAATCCGTTGCCATTGGTACTGCAATTGTTGCGCGAAGTGCTGTCAACTATCAGTTGCTATCTCCAGAATGCGCAACAAAAATCGAGAATATTTTAAGGGATTTCTGCCTGCCTGTCAGAACCCAGGACAGCGCCAAGGAGCTTGCGTCTTTCGCACTGTCCGATAAAAAACGCACCGGCGGCACCGTCAGCCTCGTGGTTCCGAGGGCCATTGGCCGATGTGAAATTCTCAGCACCCCGGTAGAAGAACTGGAAAACTTCATTCAGGCAGGACTGTAAGCCATGGATATTTGCATCACCCCCAAAAAACTGTACGGGAATATCAACGCGATTCCTTCCAAATCCCAGGCACATCGTATGCTGATTTGCGCCGCCTTTTCGGATCAGCCAACCACATTGATCTGCCCGGAAACCAATCGGGATATTGAAGCCACCGCCAACTGCCTTACCGCCCTTGGGGCCGGTATCACGTGGCTTTCCAACGGATACCGTGTAAAACCCATAGAGGAAGTCCCCTTCCGCGCCTCCCTTCTCTGTCAGGACAGCGGTTCTACCCTCCGCTTCCTGCTGCCCATTGCCGGTGCGCTGGGCGTGGATACGGTTTTTCAGATGACAGGAAGGCTTCCCCAGCGTCCGCTGACTCCCCTTTGGGAGGAAATGGAACGAATGGGCTGTACCCTTACCCGCCCCACAGCGGACACCATTCGGTGTACCGGCCGTCTTCGAAGTGGAGAATACGCCATCAACGGAACCGTTTCCAGTCAATTTATTACCGGTCTTCTGTTTGCCCTCTCCCTTCTTCCCGGTCAGAGCCGTCTGCAGGTTCTTGGAAAACTGGAATCCGCCCCCTATGTATCCATGACCCTTGCCGCTATGGAGCGTTTCGGGATTTCCTGCAATGACTACTGTTTCCCCGGAAACGGCAGATTTCACAGTCCGGGAACTGTGACCGTAGAGGGCGATTGGAGCAACGCCGCTTTCTTTCTGGCCGCTCAGGCCCTTGGAAGCCCCATTCAGGTTGGAAATCTGAATCCGGATTCTACCCAGGGGGACCGGGCCTGTGCCCGGCTGCTGCCTGCACTGAAGGATAAATTGACCATCAGCGCGGCGGATATTCCCGATCTCGTGCCCATTCTGGCGGTTACTGCCGCAGCCAATCAGGGGGCCGTTTTTACGGACATCGGCCGCCTGCGGCTCAAGGAGTCCGATCGGGTTGCATCCGTAATGGATATGCTCCGGGCTCTGGGCGGTCAAGCGGAGGCCGACGATACAACACTGACGGTTTACGGGACCGGTCTTCACGGCGGAACCGTTGACAGCCACAATGACCACCGCATCGCCATGTCCGCCGCCATTGCCGCAACGGTATGCGATTCCCCAGTAACCATCCTTGGGGCGCAATGTGTGGAGAAATCCTACCCCAAGTTTTTTACAGACTACACATCTCTGGGAGGTCAATATGAGCAGTACCTACGGTGACAATTTAAAACTCTCTATTTTCGGTCAATCCCACGGCGCTGCCATCGGCATGACCCTGGATGGAATTCCGGCAGGACTCCCTGTAGATGAAGCAGCCCTTTCCGCGTTTCTGAAACGCCGTGCTCCGGGTCAGAATGCCTATTCCACCCCCAGGAAGGAATCGGATGCACCGGAATTTCTCTCCGGCCTACTGGAGGGATTCACCTGCGGAGCCCCCATTGCCGCCGCTATCCGGAACACCAATACCCGTTCCGGCGATTACAGTAATCTGCTTGATTGTCCCAGACCCGGTCACGCGGACTATACCGCCCAGATCAAGTATGGGGGCTATCAGGACGCAGCCGGCGGAGGGCATTTCTCCGGCAGGCTGACGGCTCCTCTGTGCATTGCCGGCGGGCTCTGCAAACAGTGGCTTGAGCACATGGGTATTTCCGTCTCTGCCCACATTGCAGCCATTGCCGGTATTGAAGACCCTCCCTTTGATCCCATCGCACCGGAGATCCATAAAGTTGATGCCGTTTTCCCCGTTCTGGACAGTCAAAAAGGCACAGCCATGAAGCAGGCCATTGAGGATGCCCGTCTTTGCGGCGACAGCGTCGGCGGCATCATTGAATGCGCGGTTACCGGCCTGCCTGCCGGACTGGGCGCACCCATGTTTGGCGGTGTGGAGGGGAAGCTTGCCCAGATCCTTTACGGCATTCCAGCCGTAAAGGGTGTAGAGTTCGGCGCGGGCTTTGCCCTTGCCGGGCTCCGGGGCAGTGAAAGCAATGACGCGTTCCGCATACAGGACGGCTCGGTTGTTACGAAAACCAATCGCTGCGGCGGTATCCTGGGCGGCATTACAAACGGTATGCCTCTGTTGTTCCGTACAGCAATCAAGCCCACCCCATCCATTTCCCGCCCTCAGGAAAGCGTCAGTCTTTCCAAAATGGAAAACCGGACGCTGGAAGTTAAGGGCCGTCATGATCCCTGCATTGTCCCCAGAGCCGTTCCGGTGGTAGAAGCCGCCGCCTCGATTGCCCTTTGCGATCTGCTGATCGGAGAAGGCTTACTTCACAGACAGGAGCGATAACCCATGGATCTTACAGAACTGAGAAGACAGATTGACGGTATTGATGATCAGCTGGTTCAGCTGTTCTGCCGCCGGATGGCGCTCTGTGCCCAGGTTGCCGAATATAAGAAAGCAAACGGCCTGCCCATTCTGATGCCTGCCAGGGAACGGGAAAAACTGAAGGATGTGGCGGAAAAGGCCGGACCGGACATGGCAAACTACACCCGCACTCTGTATGCCATGCTTTTCGAGCTGAGCCGCAGCTACCAGAGTAAGCTCAGCGGAGGCTCCCGGCAGCTCTATGAAATGATTACCCAGTCGATTCAGGATACGCCCAACCTCTTCCCCCAAACCGCAATGGTGGCCTGTCAGGGCGTAGAGGGGGCCTATTCCCAGCTGGCCTGTGAAAAGATCTTCCCCAATCCCATGATCCTGTACTTCAAAACCTTTGACGGCGTATTCCAGGCCATTGACCAGGGCCTCTGTCAGTACGGCATTTTGCCCATCGAAAACTCCACCGCCGGCTCTGTTACCAAGGTGTATGACCTGATGATCCAGCACAATTTTTATATTGTGTGCACCTTCCGGCTGAAGATCGATCATAATCTTCTGGCAAATCCTGGCGCGAAGCTGGAGGACATCAAGGAAATCTATTCCCATGAGCAGGCCATCAACCAGTGCAGCACCTTCCTGCACAGTCTGAAGGGCGTCAACGTAGTTCCTGTCGCCAATACTGCCGTGGCCTCAGAAATGGTTGCCTCCTCCGGCAGGAAGGATGTGGCAGCCCTCAGCAGCCGTTCCTGCGCGGAGCTCTATAATCTCTCCTGCCTGGCTTCCTCCGTTCAGGACAAAGGCAACAACCGCACCCGTTTTATCTGTATCAGCAGGAATATGGAGATTTACCCCGGATCCGATAAAACCAGCATCATGATGGTGTTGAACCACCGGCCCGGTGCCCTTTACAAGGTTCTTGCCCGGATTTACACGCTGGGCATCAATGTGACAAAGCTGGAATCCCGTCCCATCCCGGACCGGGAATTTGAGTTCATGTTCTATTTCGATCTGGAAACCTCCATTTACTCCGAGCAATTTGTGCAGCTGATGTGCGAACTGGAGGACCTGTGCGAGGAATTCAAGTATCTGGGCAGCTATACGGAGGTGGTCTGATGAAATGCGGACTGCTTGGCAGAAAGCTGGGCCACAGCTATTCTCCCCAGATTCATGCCCGACTGGGGGATTATGAATATCTTCTTTTTGAAAAGGAACCGGAGGAACTGGGTTCATTCCTGCATTCCGGCAGCTTCACGGGCATAAATGTAACCATTCCCTACAAAAAAGCGGTCATTCCCTTTCTGGACAGCCTGACTCCCCGTGCCCAGGCGCTGGGGGCCGTCAATACCATCGTAAGAAAACCGGATGGAACCCTGGTAGGACATAATACGGATTTCTTCGGTTTTGAAACCATGCTTGCTTCCAGCGGGGTTTCCGTATCCGGTAAGAAGGTGCTTGTCTGCGGCAGCGGCGGCGCGGCAAATACTGTCTGCGCCGTTTTGAAAGAAGCCGGTTCAGAGGTGGTTGTCCTTTCCCGTTCCGGCGAGAACAACTACCATACTCTTTCCCGGCACGCGGATGCAGCCCTGATTGTCAACGCCACCCCGGTGGGAATGTATCCCAATGTAGACGATTCCGTCATCGATGATCTGACCCAGTTTCCAAATCTGGAAGCGGTCCTGGATCTGACCTACAATCCGGCCAGAACCGCCATCCTCCTGAAAGCGGAAAAAATGGGTCTGCCCGCCGTCAATGGTCTCAAAATGCTGGTTGCCCAGGCCAAAGAAAGTGCCGAATGGTTCACGGGAGAAAAACTGGACGACAGTGTGATCGATTCCATCTATCGGGAGCTTCACTGCCGGATGGAGAATATCGTTCTCATCGGCATGCCCGGCTGCGGAAAATCCACCATAGGAAAGCTTCTTGTCAAAAGCCTGAACCGCCCCTTTGTGGATGCAGACAGCGTTCTGGAAGAAACCTTCGGCCGTCCCATTACCTCCATCATTCCGGAAGACGGCGAAGAAGCCTTCCGGGATATGGAATGTCAGGTGCTCCACGATCTGGGCAAGCAGTCCGGTCTCGTCATCGCCACAGGCGGCGGATGCGTGACCCGTCCCGAAAACTACGTAAATCTTCACCGCAACGGCAGAATCTTCTGGCTCAGGCGGGACACCGCTCTGCTTCCCACCGCCGGACGCCCTCTTTCCAAACCGGGAAAACTGGAAGAAATGCTGGCAATCCGCGGTCCCCTGTATGAACGCTTTGCGGACAGGATCATCGATAATCACGGCGCCCCCGAGTTGGCCGCCCACCGCATTTTGGAGGAATACAAATGAATATTCTGGTACTGAACGGACCGAATCTCAATATGCTCGGCATCCGGGAACCCGGCATCTACGGCAGCAGCACCTACGCCGACCTGCTGTCCCTGATCGAAGAAACCGCCAACCGGCTTGGTGTCCATGCGGAATGCTACCAGTCCAACCATGAAGGAGATCTGGTGGACAAGATCCAGTGGGCCTACGGAAAAATGGACGGCATCGTCATCAATCCGGCAGCCTATACCCACACCAGCGTAGCCATACTGGATGCACTGAAAGCGGTGTCGATCCCTGCGGTGGAGGTCCATATCTCCGATGTGGATTCCCGTGAAGCCTTCCGGCAAATCTCCTATGCGGGCCTTGCCTGCGAAAAGACCATCAAAGGCCACGGTTTTGCCGGCTATCAGGAGGCTATGGAGTACCTTGTAACGGTTCACGGGCATTGACATTTCACTTTCCGATATGCTATTCTATGCTTGTTCGCTGACAGATCCCTTTTGTGTATAAGGAACAGGTGTATTCATGGAAAATACCATTTGTCTACTGAACGATTCCTTTGCCCCGGTAATCGATGGCGTTGCCAACGCCGTCATGAACTACGCAAAAAACCTTTCTTCCGATGAAGAAAGCAGCGTTGTCATCACCCCGGATTATCCCGGTGCGGATGACAGCCAATTCCCCTATCCCGTCCTGCGCTACCCCAGTCTGGATCTTCGAAAGAGCACCGGCTATACTGCCGGCATTCCCTTTGCGCCGGAGCTTCTGCGTTCTTTGGAGCCCTATCATGTGCGGCTCCTGCACAGCCATTGCCCCATTGTATCCACCATGCTGGCCCGTGAACTGCGCCAGGTGCTGGATGTTCCGTTAATCCTTACCTATCACACCAAGTTTGATATTGATATTGCCAACATCATGCACTCCCGTGCCCTGCAGGAGGCCAGCAAACGTGCGCTGCTGGAAAACATCAACGCCTGTGATGAGGTCTGGGCCGTCAGCCAGGGGGCCGCGGACAATCTCCGTTCCCTTGGCTATGAAGGGGAATGCGTGATCATGCACAATGGGGTGGATCTGCCCCGCGGCCGGGTGCGTCAGGCGCAAATCGATGCCGTAACGGAAGGCTTTGATCTTCCGGCCCAGGTTCCTGTTTACCTGTTTGTCGGCAGGATCATGTGGTACAAGGGCCTTCGGATCATTCTGGATGCCCTTGCGGCACTGGATCAGGAAAAGCGGGATTTCCGTATGGTTTTTGTTGGCGGCGGCGGAGACTTTGACCAGGTAAAGGCCTATTCAGAAAAGCTTGGTCTGGCCAAAAAGGTGTTTTTTGCAGGTCCCGTCCACCAGCGGGAGGCCCTTCGTGCCTGGTACTGCCGGGCTGACCTGTTTCTCTTCCCCTCCACCTTTGATACCAATGGTCTGGTGGTGCGGGAAGCGGCCGCCTGTGCCCTGGGATCGGTCCTGATTGCCGGAAGCTGTGCTGCCGAAGGCGTCACCAACGAACGCAACGGCCTGCTGATCGAAGAAAACGCCCAGTCTCTTGCCCATTGCCTTTGCGGACTCTCCAAAGAGGCCATGTCTCTTATTGGCAGTTACGCTCAGAAAGAACTGTACCTTTCCTGGGAGGATGCCGTTAAGGCGGCCAGGGAACGCTATCAGGTGGTCATTGACCGCTACAACAGCGGTGCCTATGCCCCCTACCGCAGACATATGGAACCTATATTCAAAGCAAACGGTGAGCTGATGGAAGGTCTTGCCCGGCTGGAAGACCAGCGCGCAGCGCTGCGCTCCCGGATTGCCGATCTGTTGGCGGAATCCAAAGAACACCTGAAAGACATTCTCTAACCCATATACAATCAGTCCCATCCTCCGCGGAGGCGAAGGATGGATTTCTGAAATCTTATCAAAGGCGGCGAAACCCATGCGCACCATCTACATTCCCGAAAACTACACCCCCAAGCTGGACGCTTATGATACCCAGCGTGCCATTGCTTACATCAAACAGACCTTTCAGCAGGAATTCTCCAATGCCCTGAACCTGAAGCGTGTTTCCGCACCTCTGTTCGTAACGGAAGACTCCGGTTTGAACGACAACCTGAACGGCTATGAGCGCCCTGTCAGCTTTGATATTCCGGCTGTTGGTGCCGATGCCCAGGTCGTGCATTCCCTGGCGAAATGGAAGCGCCTGGCCCTGAAACGCTATGGTTTTACCATCGGCAATGGCCTGTACACAGACATGAACGCCATCCGCAGAGATGAAGAGCTGGACAATGTTCACTCCATCTATGTTGACCAGTGGGACTGGGAAAAGATCATTACCCGGGAAAACCGGAATCTGGATTACCTGAAGCTCATTGTTCAGGCAATTGTCCGGGCAATCTGCGATACCAACGATCTGCTCCACGTCCGCTTCCCTCAGCTGACCCTGTCGCTGAGCCGGAAAGTAAGCTTTATAACAACACAGGAGCTGGAGGATCTTTACCCGGATCTGACCCCCTCTCAGCGTGAGAATGCCTATGTGAAAGAGCACCCCACCGCCTGCATTATGCAGATTGGCGGCAAGCTCCGTTCCGGAAACCCCCATGACGGCCGTGCCCCTGACTACGATGACTGGAACCTGAACTGTGACATTTTTTTCTGGGATCCCACACTGAACCGGGCTTTGGAGATTTCCTCCATGGGCATTCGCGTGGATGCCGAAGCCCTGGATCGTCAGCTGCGTCTTGCGCGCTGCGATGACCGCAGATCCCTCCCCTTCCATCAGCTGCTGCTGAACGATCAGCTGCCTCTGACCATTGGCGGCGGTATCGGCCAGTCCAGACTTGCCATGCTGCTGATGGGCTGCGCCCACATTGGTGAGGTGCAATCCAGCATCTGGGACAATGAGACCATTTCTGTCTGCGAGAAAGCCGGAATTCCCCTGCTGTAATGAAGCGGTTTCATAAAATCTACATTGAGATTTCCAACAAATGCAATCTGTCCTGCGAATTCTGCCCCGGCACACGACGGGATCCAAGATCCATGGACGAGGCGGCATTCGGTCAATTGCTCCCGAAACTCCGGCCCTACACAGACTATCTCTACTTCCATTTGATGGGAGAACCCCTGTGCCACCCCAGTCTGGGCGTTTTTCTGGAAATGGCCGGGTCATTCGGTTTTCGAGTGATCCTCACCACCAACGGGACGCTTCTTCGCCGAAACCAGGAACTGCTTCTTTCCTCCCCCGCCCTGCATAAGGTCCAAATCTCACTGCATGCCTTCGAAGCCAATGACCTGACCATTCCCTTTGAAGAATACCTGAAGGATTGTCTGTCTTTTGGGAAGGCCGCCGAGGGCAGAATGATCCTGGTTTACAGGCTATGGAACAACGGCGGCGCTGACCGAAACAATCAGGAGATCATCCGGCATCTTCATAACGCGTTTCCAGGATCATGGGTTCCCGGGAAACAGGGCACGGCTATTGGAAACCGTGTTTTTCTGGAGCCGGGAGACAAATTTGATTGGCCGGATCCGGAAGCACCGGAACGAACCGGGCGTTTCTTCTGTTACGGTCTGCGGGACCAGCTTGGCATTCTGGCAGACGGAACGGTGGTCCCCTGCTGTCTGGACCACGATGGCGATATTCCGCTTGGAAACCTGTTTCGGGAGGACCTGAACACCATTCTGGAATCTCCACGAGCAAAGGCTCTGTATGATGGCTTCTCCAATGGAACCGCTTCCGAACCCCTGTGCCGCCGCTGCGGCTATGCCAGCCGGTTTGTGTAAAAAACCACCCCCATCGATTGTGATCTTCACATCGATGGGGGTATATTTATGCTTCTTTCACTGTCTGAAGGATCTGTTTTACCAGCTCATCCCGTCCGTCGCCCTTTTCCGCGGAAAAGGGAATCACGGGGCATTCATCGGGAAGCTCCAGATCCCGACGAATCACTTCCAGATTTGGCGCAAGCTCGCTTTTTTTCAGCTTGTCCTTCTTGTTGGCTACCACGACAAAGGGGCAGCGGGTATCCAGGAACCACTTGGCCATGGTAATATCATTGTTCGTGGGCGGATGCCGGTAGTCCACAATCAGCACACCAAGATGAATCCGGTTGGCTGCGAAATAATCTTCCATCAGCTTTCCCCAGCGGTCTTTTTCACTCTGGGACACCTTGGCGAAGCCGTAACCGGGCAAATCCACAAGATAGCAGGTTTTGTCCAGCAAAAAATAGTTGATATGAATGGTCTTACCGGGCTTGTCTCCCACTTTTGCCATATTCTTTCGTTGAAGAATCCGGTTGATTACGGAGGATTTTCCAACATTGGATTTTCCGGCAAAAGCAATTTCCGGCAGCCGGTTTCCGGGAAAATCCTTCGGAGCGGCAGCAGAAATAAGAAATTCTACATTCTGAAAGTTCATTTGTTCTCCTTACTGCCGAATCTCCTGGCGGCGGGCCTTTCCGGACATATCCTCGGGAATTGTCCCCAGTATGGTCGGAACGGATTCCGTATTCCGGTTCAGCGCCACAGAAAGAACCGTATCCACAGAGGATGCACTGACGAAATTGAGTTGCTTGCGAACAGTCTGATCAATCTCTTCCAGATCGCGCTCATTGTCCTGGGGAATAATTACCGTGCGGACACCATGGCGAAGGGCCGCCATGGTTTTCTCCTTCAGGCCGCCAATGCGCATCACCCTGCCGCGCAGAGAGATCTCGCCGGTCATTGCCACATCCCTACGAACAGAAATCCCGGTCAATGCGGATACCATCGCCGTACAAACCGTTACACCTGCGGAAGGTCCATCCTTGGGAACTGCTCCCTCCGGAAAATGGACATGAATATCCTTGGTTTTATAGAAATCCGGCGCCACACCCAGCTTTTGTGTATTGGCACGAATATAACTCAGGGCCGCATGGGCGGATTCTTTCATCACATCGCCCAGGTTCCCGGTAAGCTCCAGCTTGCCGGAGCCATCCATCACGTTGACTTCTACTTCCAGTGTTTCGCCGCCAACAGAGGTCCAGGCAAGGCCGGTCACCAATCCCACCTGATCACTGCCGGGCAGACGGTCCGGCAGATATTTGCGAACACCCAGGAAGGATTCCAGGTTGCCGCCGGTTATCGTGACTTTTTTTGCGTCCTCCCGGGTGAGAAGCTGCATATCCGCTTTGCGGCACAGTTCTGCCAGATAACGCTCCAGATTACGAACGCCGGATTCCCTGGTATAGCAGCAAATGATTTCCCGAATGGCATCATCCGTGATCTTCAGCTGACTTTTTTTCAGGCCGTGCTTTTTCAGCTGCTTGGGAATCAGATGATTCTTTGCGATCATCAGCTTCTCTTCATCAGAATAAGAGCCCAGCTCAATGATCTCCATACGGTCCAGCAGAGGCCTTGGAACCGTATCCAGGGTATTCGCGGTGGTGATAAACAGCACATCGGAAAGGTCAAAGGGGATCTCAATGTAGTGATCCCGATAGGTGCCGTTCTGTTCCCCGTCCAGCACCTCCAGCAGGGCCGCACTGGGATCCCCCCGATAGTCGGAACCCATTTTATCAATCTCGTCCAGCAGGATCACCGGGTTGGATGTTCCTGCCTGGGCCATAGCGGTCATAATCCGGCCGGGCATAGCGCCCACATAAGTTTTTCTGTGGCCGCGGATGTCCGCCTCATCATGAACGCCGCCCAGAGAAATACGAACCATTTTCCGGTTGAGACTTCGGGCGATGGAATAGGCAATGGAGGTCTTTCCCACACCGGGAGGGCCCACCAGACACAGAATCTGGTGCTGACTGTCCGGCGCCATCTGGCGCACCGCCATGGCTTCCAGAATCCGCTCCTTCACCTTCTCCATTCCGAAGTGGTCATGATCCAGAATCTTTCTGGCGCCGACCACATCCACCCGCTCCCGGGTCTTTTCGTTCCAGGGCAGATCCAGGACAGTATCCAGATAATTCCTCAGAACAGAGGCTTCCGAGGAGCCAAAGGGCTGTTTTTTCAGCTTGTTTGCGTCTTTCAGCAGCTTTTTCTCCTGCTCTTCCCCCAGATGCAGCGCCTTAATCCGGGCAATGTCTTCCTCCAGCTCCGCATCCTCGTCCTCTTCTCCCAGCTCTTCCCGGATGGCCTTTATCTGCTCACGCAGATAGTAATCCCGCTGGTTCTGGTCCATGTTGGCCCGGGTTTTATCCTGGATCTCGCCTTCCAACTTCAGCACTTCAATTTCCTGGCGAAGCATAGAAACAGCCATTTCCAACCGTTTTGTAGGATTGAACTGACAGAGAAGAGCTGCCTTGTCCTGATAGTCCAAAGCAGAATACTGACCGATGGCATCCGCCAGAAATCCATTGTCCTCACTGGACAGCATTTTCAGCTGTACCATCTGGGCAGGGTGCTCCGTCAGCTCTGTATAAGCGGCATACAGCGCATTGGCCTCCCGCCGCAGGGCCTGGCTTCTCGGTGAATCGGCACTCTTTGGACATTGAATGGACTCAACATAACCCGCAAGATAAGGGGCAGACTGGGTCAGCTCGGTAATCCTTGCACGGTGCAGACCGGTAACCAGCACCCGGAGATTCTCATCCTGGGCTTTCAGCACCTGCTTTACCTGCACAATGGTACCGCAGGAATACAGGTCCTTTAGGCCGGGATCATCCACCAGAATATCCTTCTGGGGCACAAGGAACAGGATCTGATTGTCCTTCATAGCCGATTCCAAAGCCAGGACGGATTTCATCCGGCCCACATCAAAATGAACCGTCTGGTCCGGAAATACGGTAAGCCCCCGCAGGGCCAAAACCGGCATTTTTCCGGCGTAAATGGTTTCGCTCATAAAATACCTCCTCGTTGGAGAGCTGAAAGGGTCCAAAAATGAACCCTTCTATAAAGACAAAGGGGGGCAGAAAATCTACCCCCTTTGAAATGTTGTTATTTCCCGTTCAGGGGTTCCCTGGGGTGTGCAGGATCTCGAAGAATGGTGGGTTCCCCACCCTCAATGCACTCCGGTGTCAGAATCACCTTTTGGATGGTCAGGTCAGAGGGAATGCGGAACATAATTCCGGTCATTACCTTTTCCATAATCGCACGGAGGCCGCGGGCGCCAATCTGACGGTCAATGGCCTTCTGCGCAATGGCATTCAGGGCATCCTCCGTAATCTCCAGTGCCACACCGTCCATTTCCAGAAGCTTCTGATACTGGCGGGAAATGGCATTCTTGGGCTCCACCATAATCCGCACCAGATCTTCCTTCGTCAGGCTTTCCAGGCAGGATATCATGGGCATACGGCCAATGAGTTCAGGGATGATGCCAAATTTCATCAGATCGTGGGGTTCTACCTGTGCCAGGAGCTTGCCGACATCCCGGTTCTTCCGGCTCTCAACAGGTGCGTCAAAGCCGATACTGCTGCGATCGGTTCGGGCCTCAATAATCTTATCCAGCCCATCGAAGGCGCCGCCGCAGATAAAGAGGATGTTGGTTGTATCCACCTGGATCATTTCCTGCTGAGGGTGCTTTCTGCCGCCCTGGGGCGGAACATTGGCAACTGTACCCTCCAGAATTTTCAAAAGGGCCTGCTGCACACCTTCACCGGAAACATCCCGGGTAATGGATGTATTCTCACTCTTTCGGGCAATCTTATCCATCTCGTCAATGTAGATGATGCCGCGCTGGGCCAGCTCCACATTGAAATCAGCCGCCTGCAGCAGACGAAGCAGAATGTTTTCCACATCGTCACCCACATAACCGGCCTCTGTCAGGGTGGTTGCGTCCGCAATGGCAAAAGGCACATTCAGGATCTTTGCCAGGGTCTGGGCAAACAACGTTTTTCCGCAGCCGGTGGGTCCGATCAGCAGAATGTTGCTTTTTTGCAGATCCACATCGGATTTTTCCGAAAAAATGATCCGCTTATAGTGGTTGTATACCGCAACGGAAAGTGCGATCTTGGCTTCTTCCTGACCGATGATGTAGTGGTCCATGAAGGCTTTCATCTCCATGGGAGTGGGCAGGCTTTCCATTTTGGGAACGCCGCCCTCTTCCAGATCCACTTCACCCTTGAGCAGGTCGCTGCAGGCCTGAACGCAGTCGCTGCAGATATACACGCCTGGGCCGGCAATCAACCGGCCCGCCTGGGATTCCCGCTTGCCGCAGAAACTGCACCGAACCGGTGGTTCACTTGTTCTTGCCATGTCGCCAGGTACCTCGTTTCTATAAAATCAATGGTGATCCAGCACGCGGTCAATGAGGCCAAAAGCTTTTGCCTCTTCCGCGCTCATAAAGTTATCGCGCTCACAGGCAGCAGTGACCTCTTCAACGCTCTTGCCCGTGTTCTCGGCCAGAATTCGGTTCATACGGGCCTTGATGATCTCCAACCGCTTCAGATGGATTGCCATATCCGTGATCTGACCCTGGGTACCGGCCGAGGGCTGGTGGATCATAATCTCGGAATTGGGCAGCGCCATCCGCTTGCCCTTGGTACCGGCGCTGAGCAGGAAAGCACCCATGGAGGCAGCCATGCCCACACAAATGGTGGCCACATCACACTTGATGTACTGCATGGTGTCGTAGATTGCCATACCCGCGGTAACGCTGCCGCCGGGAGAATTGATATAAAACTGGATATCCTTATCCGGATCCTGGGCCTCCAGGTACAGCAGCTGCGCAACCACCAGGCTGGCAGAGGTATCGTTGACCTCTTCAGACAGGAAAATGATTCGGTCATTCAGCAGACGGGAGAAAATGTCATAGCTGCGCTCACCGCGGCTGGTCTGCTCAACAACATAGGGTACTAAACTCATGGTGATGTCTCCTTTCAATTGGCTGTGCCGTGAAACATTCTAACCATTTGGGAAAGGGGTTATTCCTCGGTCTTCTCCTCTGCCTTGGGGGCAACGGCAACGGCGTTGTCCACGATGATCTTAACTGCCTTGCGGGTCTTCAGACTCTCCGTCAGCTCATCTACGGGAACCATTTCCTTGATCTTGGCAGCCTCCATCTCGTACTGTTTTGCCATGCTCTGGAACTCTTCCTCAATCTCCTCGTCGGATACGGTCAGGTTTTCAACCTCAGCGATCTTCTCCAGGGTGACGGAGATCTTGGCCTGCTTCTCAGCGGCGGGCCGGAAAGCCTCACGCATGGTCTTCAGGTCACCGCCCATCATTTTGGCGTACTGCTCCATGGAGTAGCCGCTCATCTGCAGCTGGTAACCAAAGCGTTCCATCTGAACGTCCAGTTCCTTCTCGATCAGAGCATTGGGCATATCCACAGTGGTATTCTCAGCAGCCTTCTCAACGGCGGCGTTCTCAAAAGCGGAATCAATCTGCTTCTGTGCCTTCTCCAGAGCCTTTGCCTTTATGTCGGCCTTCAGGGCATCCAGGGTGTCAAACTCGGAAACATCCTTGGC